>JACQED010000405.1 GCA_016200785.1 Chloroflexota bacterium | reverse complement strand
AAAACGCAGCAGCAAACAAGCCGTGGGGCCTTAGAGAATTCGGACTGAAGACCCCGGACGGCCACCGCATTGTGTGCGGTGAGGTCATTTGAGCGGAGCCTAATCCAACGCGGCGTTCAACGCGGCGCTGTCGATACTGGAGGGAAAACCGGCGTTCACTTACGTCGGGGCGGGCGTGCCGCTGATTATCGCCTTCTGGCTGCGCGTGTTCAACGGCGTCGAGTATCTCGACGTGATCGTGCCGCTGGTGATCGTCAACGGATTCCTTCTCGGCTCCCTTTCGGTCGTCGTGCTGGCCTCACTCGCCTTGCGATTGACCGGCCGCCGCGATGTCGCGCTGGCCTCGGCCGCTGTGTGGGCTTTCCTCCCGTACATACTCTACGCCATCTTCGGCCTGCACCGTGACGCCGACTTGTTTCGCGACTCCTACGTGCCGTTCATGTTGTGGGCCAATGGCCTGTCCGACGGGCCGAGCATGTTCCTGTTCTTGTTCGGCTTGCTGGTGGCCCTGACGGCGCTGGAAGAGAAAAATGGCTGGCTGATGGCGCTGGCCGGAGCCATGTTTGGCTTTGCCGCCGTGATTCGGATACACACCGCCGCCATGTTCGCCCCGCTGTTTGGCCTGCTCCTGCTAAAACGCGACTGGCGGCGATTCGCTCTGCTGACCGTCGGGACATTCGCCGGCTACCTGCCGCAATTCTGGTACAGCGCCGGCACCGGATCGGCGCTGGCGATACCGTATATCCAAAACTGGTTTGGCTCCGGGTCGATCTATGGCAGAGGTTGGTATCTGAATCTCAAGAACACGCCCTTCGCTCCGCAGTTTCTTCTGAACAACACGGTCGGCCTCGGCCTCCGCCACCCGGAGATTTCCCTGCCGGTTCTCGTTGGGGCGTTTGTGGCGTTGTTCGGTTTCATTCATCTCTGGCGCCGGCAGGGATGGTTCCGAGCGAGTCTGCTCTTCGGCACGCCGCTGTTCGTGTTTCTCTTTTTTGCCCTTACCTTCGTCTTTGCCGAAGATCCGTTTCGCTTCACTGTACCGGCCTTTCCGCTGGGTATCGTCGCTGGCGCGTATACTGCGATCGTCTCGGTCGAGTGGGCACAGGTGCGATGGGGATGGACCGGCGCACATCCGGCCAAGCAACACGCAAGTATCATCGAGGTTCGCAGAGCGCCGGAGCAGAGATAGTGATGAAGGAAAAGACCGGGACTTTTGAACCCATCACTCGCGCTGAAGCGCTTGCGGCAGCCGAGAGGTGCGCACGTTTGCTGCGCGAACGATTCGGCGCGCGTCGAGTCATTCCCTTTGGGTCGGTTCGTGGGGATGGGCCGTGGCACGTGAAGTCGGACCTCGACCTCGCCGTAGAGGGCTTGCCGCCGGATCAGTTCTTCCGTGCGTGGGGCGCGCTCCGCGAAGTGGCGCCTGCCGGATTGGAAGTGGATTTGGTGCCGCTCGAGGATGCCTATCCAGAAATGCGCGCCCGGATTCTACAGGAGGTCGCCATGCCCCAGGAGCCGTTTGTGGCCCTGCGCCGGCTCATCGACGATGAACTCACGGCGCTGGCACGCACCGCTGAGCAAAACGAAGAGTTGCTCAAGACGCGCGCCGATCTCCCCACATGGGTCGAGTTGCGGGCCATGGCTGGACTGGTTCATGAGTTTTATACCGGCTGCGAGCGCATTCTGGAACGGATCGCCGTTCAGATAGACGGTGGAGCGCCGAGCGGTGCGTATTCACACAGCGATCTACTCGCACAAGTGACCGCCGACCGGCCCAGTGTGCGCCCGCCGGTTTTGGACGAAGCGCTTCGATTACGGCTGCAGGACTACCTGGACTTTCGCCACTTCTTCCGTCACGGTTACGGCTACACTCTGGATTGGGCCAAAATGCGGCCACTGGTTGAGACGATGGGAGAGACGCTGGCAGAATTCAACAGGCAACTGACGCAGTTCTTCGAGGCCCCATCTCCGAAATCAGACCAGGCAAGCACAGCCTCGTGATCTCCGGCCAAGACGTTCTCATCCTCTCGACTCAAGACTGGGACGCATTGCCCACGCGCAAACATCACTGGGCGCGCTCTGGCCCGCGCCCGGTCGCCGAGAACTTATGGGTATTCACTCTGCCGATCGTCCTGCCGTTCTTTCAAATGATCGCGGCGATCAATCGGATGAACAATTGGCTGATCGCTCCTGTTCTGCGCTCGGCAATGAGGCGGATTGGCTTCGCCCACCCGATCCTCTGGACTTACACACCGCACTCGGCGGATTTCGTCGGACACCTCGGAGAGCGGCTGGCCGTGTATGAATGCGTGGACGAATTCAGCGCCAGCCGGGGGTTGGTGAACTCGCAGACGATCGCCGCACTCGAACGCGAACTCTTGCGCCGGGCCGACGTGGTGATCGTCACCGCGCCGGCACTGTTCGAGTCCAAACGCGCGCTGGCGCGCGAAATCCACCTCGTCCCGAACGGCGTCGAGGTCGAGCATTTCGCCAGAGCCGCAAGCAGGGATGTCGTCATCCCTCCCGATCTCGCGCGCCTGCCGAAGCCGGTCGTCGGCTTTGTCGGCTGGATTCAATATTGGGTGGATTTCGATCTCATCTCCTACGCTGCGAGATGCCGCCCAGACTGGTCGTTCGCGCTGATCGGCCCGGTCGAGCCGCTGGCGCGCGTGGACACAGTGCGCGGCCTGCCGAACGTGTACTTCCTCGGCCGCAAGCCTTACTCCGAAATCCCGAACTACGTCGCGGGTTTTGACGTTTGCATCAACCCGTTCGTGCTCGACGCACTGGCTGAGTCAGTGAGTCCGATCAAACTCTTCGAGTATCTCGCCGCCGGCAAGCCGGTAGTCTCGGTGGATATGGCCGAGGCCCGTCCCTTCGCTCAATGGTTGACATTGACGCGGACGGCTGAGGAGTTTCTCGGCGGACTGGATAATGCGTTGAAGGAGAACGGTTCGCGCGCGCCGGACCGCCAGGCCGCGGTCGCGGGTCACTCGTGGGCCGCGCGCTTCGCCGCCGTCGAGCAGATCATCGCGGCCCGTTTAGCTGGAGGCCGCGCGTGACGGGCAAGACGTTCTTGGGCCGCCTCCTCGTCGTCATCCCTGCCTACAACGAGGAAGCCAGCCTCGGGCGGGTGATCGCCAACGTGCGCCAATCGGCGCCTGAGGCCGACGTGCTGGTGATCAACGACGGGTCCACCGATCGTACCGCCGAGGTCGCCGAGACCGCCGGGGCGCGGGTGATCACTCTGCCGTTCAATCTGGGCATCGGCGCGGCGATGCAGACCGGCTTCCTTTTCGCGCGCGACTTCGGCTACGACTTCGCCGTGCAAGTGGACGGCGACGGCCAGCACGACCCGCGCGAGATTCCCGACATTCTCGCGCCGGTAGTGGCCGGCGAGGCCGACGTGGCCGCCGGGGCGCGTTACATCGAGGATCGCGGCTACATCACGCCGGGATTGCGACGCTTCGGCATCGTGCTGTTGGCGACCGCGATCTCGATCATCACGCGGCGGCGTGTGACCGATCCGACGTCTGGGTTCCGCGCCTCGAATCGCAAGGCGATCTGTTTCTGCGCGCTTCACTACCCATCCGACTATCCCGAGCCGGAGTCGGTGGTGCTGTTCAGGCAGGCTCGGCTCAAGATGATCGAGGTGCCGGTGACGATGAACCCGCGCTACGGCGGCCAAAGTTCGATCACGCCGTTCCGGTCATTCTACTACATGGTCAAGGTGTTCCTCGCCATTCTCATCGGCCTGTTGCGCCGCGCGCCGCGCGCGCAGGAGGTGCTTGATGCTCGATAAATTTTCGCTGGCCATTCTGCTCAGCGCGGTCGGGGTGCTGGTGATCGTTCTCGAACTGGTGCGCCAGCGCAAATTGGAAGAGGGATACTCGCTGTTGTGGCTGGCAGCCGGGTTTCTGCTCGTCGCCCTGCCGCTGTCGCGCCGCGCGCTCGACCAAGTGGCCGGGCTTTTCGGCGTGGCCTACCCGCCCAGCGTGCTCTTCCTCGTCGGATTCATGGCGATCACCTTGCTCCTGCTCTACTTCTCGACCGTCATTACCCGCCTCAACCGGCAGAACCGCGAGGCTGCCCAGCGACTGGGCCTGCTGCAATGGCGGATCAGGGAGTTGGAGAAGAAACTAGAAGAGATTGCCGATCGGTGATTTCTGATTGCCGATTGGGCCTGCTGGCAATCAACGATCGGCAATCAACAATCAGCAATCCGAAGATGCTTGTTGTTCACATCATCAAGGCCACCGGCCTGGCTGGGGCCGAGGCGCATCTGATCGCGCTCCTGCCTGCATTGCGCCCGTTGGGGATTGAGACAGAATTGCTGGTGTTGGCTGAACCGGAGCGGCGGCCCGAGGCATTTCTGGCGGCGGCGCGGACAGCCGGCATTATGGTCACAACTTTGCCAATTTACGTTGACGCCGACCCGGCTCTGCCTTTCCGATTGGCGCGGCATTTGCGCGCGGCCCTGCCGACGATAGTTCATACTCATTTGATTCACGCGGATTTGCATGCCGCAGCAGCGCTGTCAATCTCCAATTACCGGTTGCCCATTGCCCTTGTTATCTCGCGTCACAACGACGACCGCTTCCGGCGGCTGGCGATGGTGAAGGCGATCAACCGGGCAGCCGCGCATCGGGCGCGCAAACTCATCGCCATCTCGGACGCGCTGGCCGAGTTCGCCGTGCGTGTCGAAGGCGTGCCGCGCGCGAAGGTCACGCGCATTCACTACGGCCTCGATCCGCAGGCCTATTTGGCGCGGGCCGTCCCCGGCGCGATACGACGTGAAATGGGGTGGGACGAAAACGTCCCCGTTGCCGCCTTCGTCGGCAGACTCACCGCGCAAAAGGGCGTCGAGACGCTGATCGCCGCGTGGCCCATCGTCGCCGCGCGCCTCACGGCCGCGCATCTTATCGTCGCGGGCGACGGCGAATTGAGATCGAAATTGCAACCCCTAAGCCCTAATCCCTCCGTCCACTTTCTCGGCTGGCGCTCCGACGTTCCCAACCTGCTGACCGACGCCGATGTCCTCGTCGCGCCGTCACTGTGGGAAGGGTTCGGCATGGTAACGTTGGAGGCGATGGCCGCGCGCAAGCCGGTCGTGGCCAGCCGCGTCAGCGCATTGCCGGAGATCGTCGCCGATGGCGAGACGGGGTTGCTCGTGCCGCCGTCCGATCCGGAACGGTTGGCGGAGGCTCTTGTCGCCGTTCTCTCCGATCCGGCGCGGGCGCGGCGCATGGGCGAACAGGGCCGGGCGCGGCTTGAGGCAGAGTTTTCTGTGCGAAAGATGGCGGAGAGGCACGCGGAGGTGTATGAGGCACTGCCATTGGCGGAGAGGGGGTAGCAAATGTCTTGCCAGCCTGCTCGTTCGCTGACGAACGCTCTCGCAAGGTGTTCAGAGGGAAAGCATCAGAAGGGAGGTAACAGCCATGACAACCTACGAAATCACTGCCACTAAACTTCGACAACTGCCCGATATGCTCGTTGAGGAGGTCTCGGATTTCATAGATTTCCTGGTCCTTCGCCACAACTCCACCCGCTGGCAAATGCTGACGCAGTTCATGCAGGCACTCGAAATCGCTGAGTCGGACTTCGCCGACTACTTGCCCAATTTGCTAGACTACGAGGAGCGGTTGGCAAGAGGGGAAATCCGATGGTAGCAACGATTTCTCGCGGATTGGGGCATTTGGACTCGGCACCGATGGACGAGGTGGCTAAAGCGCTACGAGTCATCCTCGGACTGTAGAGCCATGTGCGGAATCTGCGGCGCTCTCTCCCTTCGCGGCGCTCCGCTCGACCGGGCGACGCTGGAGCAAATGACGGCAACGCTACTTCATCGCGGCCCGGACGACTCCGGCGTATGGCTGCGCGCCGACGAGTACGGGCCGGCCTGTGTGCCAGCCCTCGGGCTGGGCAACACCCGGCTGGCGATCATCGACCTCTCGGCCGATGGACATCAGCCGATGAGGGACGCGGCTGGCCGGCGGTGGATCGTTTACAACGGCGAAGTCTATAATTTCGGCGCGCTGCGCGACGAGCTGATCGGGCGCGGCATCCCGTTTCACTCCCGCACCGACACCGAGACGATCCTTCACCTGTACGCCGAGCGCGGCGCGGCGTGCCTTGAGTTACTGCGCGGCATGTTCGCGTTGGCGATCTGGGACGAGGCCGACCGCACATTGTTCCTGGCGCGCGACCGGCTCGGCAAGAAGCCGCTTTACTATTACCGCGATGATGATTGGCTCATCTTCGGCTCGGAGATCAAAGCCATCCTCGCGCACCCGGCGGCGCGCGCGGCGAAGCGAATGAACGCGGACGCGCTTCCAGCCTATTTGACTTACGGCTATGTTCCGACGCCGGACACGCTTTTTGAAAATATACACGTCCTTCCCCCCGCTCACTATCTGACGGCGCGCGATGGTATCATCTCGGTTACCCGATACTGGGACGCGCCTATCGCAATCGGCCATCAGCCGCCGGCCATGAGCAATGACGAATGGGCCGAATCTCTTCTGGCCAAACTGCGCGAGGCGGTGAAACTCCGCCTGGTGAGCGATGTGCCTCTCGGCGCATTCCTATCGGGCGGATTGGACTCGAGCGCGATCGTCGCGCTGATGGGAGAGGCCGGGGCGGGGCGCGTCAAGACATTCGCCATCGGCTTCTCCGACGAGCCGTCATTCGACGAACGGCCTCACGCCCGGCGTGTCGCCGACTTTCTTGGCTGTGAGCATCACGAGTTCGTCGTCCGGGCGCAGTCGGTTGACCTGGTGCCGCTTCTCGTGCGTCACCACGATCAGCCCTTCGGCGATTCGTCGGCCATCCCGACTTACCTCGTGGCCAAGTGCGCCCGCGAGCACGTGACCGTCGCGTTGACCGGCGATGGCGGCGACGAACTGTTCGCCGGTTACGATCGCTTCCGCGCCGCGCGCCTCGCCGAAACGTATCGCCGTTTACCGGGCGTCGTCCGTCGCGCGGCTGAGGTCGTCGCTGCGGCGCTTCCACACGGGACGGGTTATCGCGATGCGGCGCGAAATGCGGCGCGATTTTTCCGAAGCGCGAGCCAGCCTCTGCCGGCGCGGTATCTCGGTTGGGTCGGCGTGATGTCGCCGGAGGTCGTCGCCGAGCTGTGCGGCAGCTCGTTCGACCCGGCGGCGCACTTCGGCGAATACTTTCGGATGAACGGCGCGCGCGATCCGCTCCCGGCCCTGCTCGACGTGAACCTGCGGACGTACCTGCCCGACGACTTGCTGGTGAAGGCCGACCGCGCGACGATGGCGGCCTCGCTGGAAGCGCGCTCGCCGTTTCTCGATCACGAACTGGTGGAATTGGCCGCGCGCATCCCGCCCGACTTGAAGTTGAAGGGCGGCGTCGGTAAATACATTCTCAAGCGCGCGCTGGCCGGGCGATTGCCGCCGGAGATCATTCATCGCAGGAAGCACGGCTTCGGCGTGCCGATCGGGCGCTGGTTCCGCCAGGGCCTGCGCGACTATCTCACTGAGACACTGCTTTCCGAGCGGGCCATGGGCCGTGGCATCCTGCGGGGTGAGGCGGTCCGGGCGCTCGTCGCTTCGCATCTTTCCGGCGAGCGCGATTACGGCCACGCGTTGTGGGCGTTGTTGACGCTAGAGGTGTGGCAACAGATGTATTTCTGATAGGACTTACGCAGTTCGCGAGGCGGACAACCACGAAGACACGATGACACAAAGATTCACAAGGGATTCTCCTCGTGTTTCTTCGTGCCTTCGTGTCTTGGTGGTAAACTGGCCTGCCAAGTGCGTAACTCCTATCAGAAATCAACAATCGGCAATTCAGGAGAGACAACTTTGACCGTTCGTTACCTCGTCACCGGAGGCGCAGGCTTCATCGGCAGTAACATCGTCGAGACACTGGTGGAGCGCGGCGACACCGTGCGCGTCGTGGACGACTTCTCCACGGGCAAACGCGCCAACCTGGATGGGCTGTGGGACTCGATCGAGTTCGTCGAAGGCGACCTTGCCGATATGGACGTTGCCCGCCGCGCTGTCGAAAGCGTGGACTATGTCATCCATCAGGCCGCCATCCCCTCGGTGCCGCGCTCCATCGCCGATCCCATTGGCAACAACCGCGCCAGCGTCCTCGCCACGTTGAGTCTGCTGGTCGCCGCGCGCGAGGCTGGTGTCAAAAGACTCGTCTATGCCTCGTCGTCTTCGGCTTATGGTGAAGCGGTCAACGGCGCGAAGCGCGAGGATATGCCGCTGCAACCGCTCTCGCCCTACGGCGTCGCCAAACTCGCCGCCGAACATTATTGCCTGTCATTTCACACAGTCTATGGATTCGAGACCGTCGCCCTGCGCTACTTCAACGTCTTCGGGCCGCGCCAGGACCCGACCTCGGAGTACGCGGCGGTGATCCCGCGATTTATCACGACGATGCTGGCCGGCAAACGACCGACCATCTACGGCGACGGCGAGCAGACGCGCGACTTCACTTACGTCGGCAACATCGTCGCCGCCAATTTGCGCGCGCTTGAAGCGCCGGGTGCGGCCGGGCAGACGTTCAACATCGCGATGGGCCAGCCCAATTCGCTCAACCAGTTGGTCGAAGTCCTGTGCGAGTTGACCGGCGCCGACGTCAAACCCGTCTACGCCGAGGCGCGCCCCGGCGACATCAAGCACTCAGTGGCCGACGTGTCGAAGGCCCGGCGCCTCCTGGGCTTCACGCCCCAGATCAGTCTTGTTGAAGGACTGGGGCTGACGGTGGGCTGGTTTCGCAAGCATGGATGAGCGCGTTCGCGTCCTCCGCCTCATCGCCCGCCTCAACATTGGCGGGCCGGCAATCCACGTCGTCGCGCTCACGGCCGGCCTCGACCCCGCGCGCTACGACAGCCGCCTCGTCACCGGCGTGCCCGCGCCGCAGGAGGGCGACATGACCTATCTGGCCGAGGCCGCCGGCGTTCAACCGACCGTCGTGCCGGAGATGGGGCGCGACGTCGCGGCGTTCGACGACGCGATCTCGCTCGTCAAACTCTGCCGGCTCATGCGCGACTTTCGCCCGCACATCGTTCATACGCACACTGCCAAAGCGGGCGCGGTTGGGCGAATCGCGGCGAGACTCGCCGGCGTGCCGGTCGTCGTCCATACCTATCACGGTCACGTCTTCAGCGGCTACTTCAGCCCGTTGAAAACGCGCCTGACGATCTGGGCCGAGCGCGCGCTGGCGAAAATCAGCGATCGGCTGATCACCGTAAGCGAACGCCTGCGCGACGAGATCGCCGGTTTCGGCGTGGCGGCGCGCGACTGCATCGAAGTGATCCCACTGGGCCTGAATCTTGAACCGTTCGCGCAGAGCGCGGCGCTTCGCGGCGGCTTTCGCTCGGCTCACGGCCTCGAGCCGGAGGTGAAACTCATTGGCAGTGTGGGCCGCCTCGTGCCGATCAAGAATCATCAACTGTTCTTGCGCGCGGCGCGCGCCCTGAGGCAATCGGGGCGCGCCGCGAAGTTCGTGATCGTCGGCGACGGCGAACTGCGCGCCGGACTCGAAGCGGAAGCCCGCGCTCTCGGCCTCAACGGCCACGTGATCTTCACCGGCTGGCGCAAAGACCTGTCGGCGGTTTACGCCGACCTCGACCTGCTGGTGAACACCTCGCGTAACGAAGGCACGCCGGTGGCGGTGATCGAGGCCATGGCCGCGGGAACGCCGGTCGTCGCCACCCGCGTTGGCGGCGTGCCCGATCTGGTGACCGACGGCGTGACCGGCACCCTCGTCCCGAGCGACGACGCCGGGGCGCTGGCCCGCGCGCTGGCGGAGCGATTGGATCGCGCCGACGACTCGCGGCGCATGGCTGCCGCCGCTCGCGCGCAGGTCCAACGGCGTTATTCGACGCAGGAACTTATCCGCAACATGGATGCGTTGTATCTGCGATTGTTGGCTGAGAAATGACCGACTTCCTGCTAATCATCGTCGCCGCCGGCCTGATCGCTTTTGTGGCAACGCCGTTCACCCTGCTCGTCGCCAGACGAGTCGGCTTTGTTGACAAACCTTCAGTGCGCAAAGTGCACCTCACGCCCGTGCCACTGCTGGGCGGTGTGGCGATTTATGCCGGCCTGGTGGCCGGGCTGGCGCTCTTCGGACAAGAGCGGCCCGTGCGCGAACTGATCGGCATCGCCGGCGGCGTGACCATCGCCAGCGCCTTCGGCCTGTGGGACGACCGCTTCGGCATGCATCCGGCCGTCAAACTCTTCGGCCAATTGCTGGCCGGCACCCTGCTGATCGCGAGCGGCGTCCAGACGCGCCTGCTCAATTCGTGGCTCGACGTGCCGCTCACACTTTTTTGGATCGTCGGCATCTGCAACGCGATCAACTTTCTCGACAACATGGATGGCCTCGCCGCCGGGCTGTCGGCAGTGGCCAGCGGCTCGTTCATGGTGCTGGCTCTCTTCAACGGCCAGACTCTTGTCGCCAGCCTCGCGGCGGCGGTGATGGGCGCGTGCCTCGGCTTCCTCTTCTACAACTTCTCGCCCGCCATCACCTTCATGGGTGACGCCGGGTCCATGGCGCTCGGCTTCATGCTCGCCGTGCTCGGCCTGAAACTCGAGTTTGCCGGCCGACCGCCGCTTTCGACGTGGATGGTGCCGATCGTCGTCCTCGGCGTGCCGATCCTTGACACGACGCTCGTCGTGTTGTCACGCTTTCGGCGCGGCGCGGCGGTGACACAGGGCGGCACCGACCACACCTCGCACCGACTCGTGCGGATGGGAATGAGTCAGCGGCGCGCAGTGGTCTCGCTGTGGGCGGTGAGCGCGGCCCTCGGCGTTATGGCGCTGTGGATGAGCCGCTCCGAAATCCTCGTATCCAACCTGATGCTCGGACTGCTCGGCGCGGCGGGGCTGGTGGCGATCTGGATTTTCGAGGATGCGCGCACACTGCCGATGCCCTCTCGCCGCCCCGGCCTGAAGCCCGATATGCGGGTGACGTTGATCGCGTCAGGCGATTCGCTCGCCCCGGCCATCCGCGCCGCGACGGAGATCAGCCACGACGTTCGCGTTCTGCTCACGCCGTCGATCGCCTCGGAGGCTCGGTCGCGCGATTGGCGGCAGGTGTCTCTCCACTCGTTCGGCGATGCAGTGGTCGCGCTGGCTCGCCAACCGGAGGCGGTGTGCGACTTTGTCCTCGACGGCCACTCGATCTCCAACCGCGCGGGGGCGCTTCGCAGTCACCCGCCGCCGATTACCGACTACGATTTGGCTTCTCGCTCTCGCTCCGCCACCGCGGCGTTCAACCTCAAGGGCAGTCTGCTGTCAACACTCGACACGCCGGACACGGCCAATTTCGCCACCCTTGAGGCGGTGACCAGCACCGACCTGATTCTTCTGTTCGCGGACGATCTGCGCGACAACTTTCTGCCGACGCTGGCCGTGCCCGGCCTCGCCGATGCGCTCCGGCGGACGAAACGCCCTCGCGTGCTTGTCTGCCGCCGTCCCGCCGGCGCGCTCGCCGCCATCGCCGAAACAGCCGGGCAGGGTATCGTGACGCACCTGATCGAGGAGGGTGAAGGCATGGCCGCCGCCGATCCCGTTGAGGCCTATCCCGTCGCCGATCTCGCGAACGCGGCGCTGGTCGGCGACGTGTTGGCGAAAATCTGGCTGGAGCGGGGCCGCATGAGACCGCGAGGCGCGCGGTAAGATGGGCGCCGTCCTCGTCACCGGCGCGGCCGGATTCATTGGCGGGCACGTGGCCGAATTGTTGTTGAAGCGCGGCGAGCGAGTCGTCGGCCTCGACAATTTCGATCCGTACTACAGCCCCGAGATCAAGCGGCGCAACGCCGCGCGCCTCACGCTATTTCCCGCCTTCTCCCTGCACGAGATGGACATCCGCCAGGCCCGGAGCGTGATGAATCTGATTCGCGCCCAGGGCGTCGATCGTATTGTGCATCTCGCCGCGCTGGCCGGCGTGCGCGCTTCCATCGAGCGGGCGGCCGAGTATCACGAGGTGAACGTCGGCGGCACGGTGATTATCATGGACGCGGCCCGCAAGGTCGGCGTCAAGCAGTTCGTGCTGGCTTCGACTTCATCGGTCTACGGCGCGACAGAGCGCATCCCGTTCGTCGAGAGCGATCCCGCCGACCGGCCCCTCGCGCCGTATCCGGCGACCAAGCGCGCGGCCGAATTGATGGCTAACGCTTACCACAACCTGTTCGGCTTGAACGTCACCTGCGTGCGGTTGTTCACCGCCTACGGCCCGCGCGTGAGGCCCGACATGATGCTGTATCTGGTGGCCGAGTCGGCGGCGCGCGGCAACGAAGTAACCATGTTCGGTGACGGCGACATGCGTCGCGATTGGACTTACGTGAGCGACATCGCCGCCGGCATCGTCGCCGCGCTCGACCGTCCGTTGGGCTACGAGGTGATCAATCTTGGGCGCGGGGAGCCGGTGCTGTTGGCCGACTTCGTGCGGCTGATCGAGAAACTGGCCGGCTCCCCGGCGCGCATCGTTCATCGCCCCGCCCCTCCCAGCGAGCCGCCCATCACCTTCGCCGACATCGCCAAAGCGCGGCAGTGGCTCGACTACGATCCGCAGGTGTCGGTGGAGGAAGGGCTGGGGTTGTTTTGGGAATGGTTCAGTAGCCTGTAATGTCCTCCGATCTTCTCTCCCTCAAACGCCGCTGGCTGCCTCTCCTCATCGTCGGCATTGCGTTGTTCGGCGCGGGGCTGGCATTGTTCGCGCTGTGGCTCTATCGCAGTTCACCGCTGGTGGATTTTGTGGTGGGTTTGGCGACAACGCCGGCGCGAGGCATACCGCCGCGCGGGACGCTGGTCAGCCTGACGGCGGCGGTGTTCACCATCCTGGGCGGCGTGGCCCTGCTCGTCGCCGTGCGCCGAATCAACGCCAGCGAGATCGGCGAGATCGATTCGTTCTGGTGGAAAGTGGCAGTCGCCGCGCTGGCCGGGCGCTGGTGGCTGGGTGAGTCTCGCGTCGTCGTCGTGGCCGGCGGGGACGCGTGCCTGCCGCTTCTGCGCGGCCTCAAGTCCTTCACCGGCCGCGCCACCGTGCTCGTGCCGCCCGAAACGCCGCGGCCCATGCTCGCGGAGATGCTCGTCGCGCTGGCCGAAGACGAGGCGGGCGTGCGGCATTTGATCGACGCCTTGCGGGAGCCTACCCTCTCTGCCCCCTTTGAGGCGGGAGGCGGAGGGGGGTTCGACGCCCCGGCCCTGAGCGCCGCGCTGAGACTCCGTGGCCGAGTCGAATTTGCCTCCGCCGCGCCGCGCGTCGCCGACGCCATCGCCCGCGCCGACGCGATCGTCTTCGGCCCCGACGCGATGTGCGAGGCTCTGCCCGACGGAGTCGTCGAAGCCCTGCGCCGCGCGCGCGGCAAGAAGGTCGGCGTGCCGCCGATCCTCGGCGATGGAGCAAACGCGGGCGGCTTGAGCGCGCTGGCCGCGAAAGTGGGGGCGCTCGACGCGGCGCTGGTGAACAGCAACACGGTGCCGCCGCTCGCCGAAGGCCAGCGTTATCTCATCGCGCCCGCGGCCTGTGATGGCGTTCGAACGCTCTTTGCCCGCGACGTGATCGATTGGAGCGTCCCGGCGCGGCACGACCCGGCGAAGTTGGCGGTGTTTTTGAGAGAGGTGATTCTGAGGGGCTGACTCTCACGCCAAGACGCCAAGGCGCAAAGAAAGCCGGACAACCTTAGCGGCTCTGCGCCTTTGCGTGAGGCAGTTTTCCGTCGAGTATTGCTTCGACCGCCGCCATGAGATCGTCGTACACCGGAACGTGGGCGAAACCGTTGGCGGAGAGGAGCTGGGCTTGCTCCCAGCCCCGCCCGGTGCGAACGAGGACGGCGCGCACGCCGGCGGCTTCGGCGGCTTGCACGTCGGTGAGCGCGTCGCCGATGAAAATCGAATTCGTCAGATCGAGCGCGAGGTCGGCGGCGGCGTCCAACAGCATCCCAGGTTTAGGTTTGCGGCAGGTGCAGCCGGCATCGGGCGCGTGCGGGCAGATATACACTGCGTCAATGCGCCCGCCCGCCCGGCCGATCTCGCTCAAGACCCAGTGATTGATCGCCCGGGCCGCGGCCACGGGTATTATCCCGCGCCCGATGAGCGACTGGTTAGTCGCGATCACGATCCGATACCGCGTGGCGGCGAGGCGCGCCAACGCCTCCAGCGCGCGCGGCGCGAAGACCGCTTCGGCGACGCTCTTGATATAGTCCTCGCGATTCTCAAGGATAACGCCGTCGCGGTCGAGGAAGATGGCGGGGGATCGTGTGAAAGGCATCTGGGCCGATTATAACTTGGAGAATGAGTTGAAAGCAATTGCGCCGCGCGGACAGCGGTGGGTGATATTTTCGCTGGCCCTGTTTGCCCGATACCTCGTGTTTCTGGACGTGTTCCATCGGCAGGGATTCGATCCCGTCCTGCGCTTTGGCCCCGACGGACTCGAATTCAACGGCATGGCCCGCTCGCTGATCGAGGGGCGCGGCTTCGCTGATCGCGCGTTCATTCTGCGCCCGCCGCTTTGGCCGATGACGGTTGCCGGAGTCTATCTCGTGGGCGGCATCCACCCGACGTTCGCATTGCTGTTGAACGCGGCCATCGGCGCGCTCACGGCTGTCGTCACCTATCACTTTGTGAAGAGACTGAGCGGCGACTCGCGCGTTGCCTTCGCGGCGGGCTTGTTCGTCGCGCTCGATCCCGGCGTTCTGGCGGTCGACGTCTCGCTCCTCGCCGATACGCTCTTCAACCTGCTCGTCACGTTGGCCCTGCTCTTCTTCGTCCGCTTTCTCACCGTCGGGCCACGCCGGCCGGTGAATGCGTGGCTGTCGGCGGCGAGTTGCGCGCTGGCCGCGCTCGCGCGACCGGGCGGGATCAACTTCACCATCGCCCTGGCCGCCACGCTGATCTTCTTGCGTTGGCGCTGGTGGCGCTGGGCGCTGATCTACGTTGGCCTGATCGTGCTGACGTATGTGGGCTGGAGTTATCGCAACTACGCCTACACGGGCATCTTCGAGTACTCGACCATCGGCCCGTACGATCTGCTTTTTTATCGGAGCGTGTCGGCGGTCAGCCACGGCGAGGGGCGACCGCCTGCGGCAGTGGCCGCCGACTTCGCCCGCGAGATCGAGCGCAGATTGGGCAAAGATCCGTCGGTCATCACCGAAGATAACGCGGTCGGCTGGCCCGACAATCTCTACCCTCCGAACGCGGCGCGTTACCGCGTGATGCAGGACCTGGTGAACGAGCATCTGTTTCGCTATCCACTTTGGCTCGTCCTCGTGATGCCCGTCTCGCTCGTGCGAATGTTGGCCTACGAATACATGCTTGCGATCACTGTTCCGCCGTGGATGCAGATTGTGGTCAACGCCGTGTTTC
>JACQED010000404.1 GCA_016200785.1 Chloroflexota bacterium | reverse complement strand
GTGATCTCGCCCGTCATGCCCACGTCCGGGCGCACCGGGCGGCCGGAGAACAGCGAGGCCAGCGCCGTCGCCATCGTCACGCCGGCCGAGGGGCCGTCTTTGGGCACCGCGCCCGCCGGAATGTGCAGGTGGATGTCGTGCTTCTCGAAGAAATTCACCGGCAGGTTGAGTTCCCTGGCCTTCGAGCGAATGTACGAGAGCGCGGCGCGCGCCGACTCCTGCATCACGTCGCCGAGCTGGCCGGTGAGTTGGAAGCCGCGACTGCCGGGCATCTGCGTGGCCTCGATGAACATCACGTCGCCGCCCACCGGCGTCCAGGCCAGCGCGGTGGCCACGCCGGGCAGGCTGGTGCGCTCTTCGACTTCCTCGGTGTAGTAATACTCCGGCTTGCCGAGATATTCGACGACGTTCGGGGCGTCCACGACCGTCGGCTCCGCCTTGCCCTCGGCGACTTGGGTGACGATTTTTCGGCACACGGCGCCGATCTCGCGTTCGAGGCTGCGCACGCCGGCTTCGCGCGTGTGGTTGCGGATGACGGCGGCGATCGCCGCGTCGGTGAACGAAATCTCCTCCGGGCGCAGGCCGTTCTCTTTGATCTGGCGCGGGATCAAGTAGGCTTTTGCGATCGCCAACTTCTCGCGCTCGGTGTAGCCGGAGAGTTGCAGAATCTCCATCCGGTCGCGCAGGGGGCCGGGAACCGGCTCGAGTTGATTGGCCGTGGTGATGAACATCACCTGCGAGAGATCGAAAGGCACGTCGAGGTAGTGATCGCGGAACTCGCGGTTCTGCTCGGGGTCGAGGACTTCGAGCAGTGCGCTGGCCGGATCGCCGCGGAAGTCCATGCCGAGTTTATCCACTTCGTCGAGCATGAACACCGGGTTGCGCGACTCGACTCGGCGCAGAGCCTGCATCACGCGGCCCGGCAGCGCGCCGATGTAAGTTCTGCGATGGCCGCGAATCTCGGCCTCGTCCCGCACGCCGCCCAGCGACATGCGGATGAACTTGCGCCCGGTGGCGCGGGCGATCGATTGACCGAGCGAGGTTTTGCCCACGCCGGGGGGGCCGACGAAGCACAGGATCACGCCCTCGCGCTCGCGCCGGATGTTGTCCACCGTCCCGGCAGATTTGTCGCCGCCCTCGGCCTCGGTTGACGCGGCCGCTTTTCGTTCGGAGCGCAGTTTGCGGACGGCCAGGTATTCGAGGATGCGCTCTTTGATGTCTTTGAGGCCGTAGTGATCTTCGTCCAGCACCAGCCGGGCGTGCTTCACGTCGAGTCTGTCCTCGGTCGTCTTCGACCAGGGCAGGGTGGTCAGCCAGTCGAGGTAGGTGCGGATGACGCCGTACTCGGCGGCGGCGGTCGGCAATTTCGCCAGCCGGTCGAGTTCGCGCCTGGCCTCTTTGGCCGCCTCCTCCGGCATCTTGGCGTCTTCGATCTTCTTGCGGAACTCCTCGATCTCGACGGTGTGCTCGTCGGCCTCGCCCAGTTCTTTCTGAATAGCTTTCATTTGCTCGCGCAGGAAATACTCGCGCTGCATCTTTTCCATCTCGCCCTGGGCATCCTGCTGAATCTTCTTGCCGAGTTCGAGCACTTCGAGTTCTTTGCTCAGCAGGCCCATCAGCCGCTTGAGTTTTTCGGCGACCGAGTCGAGTTCGAGCAGAGCCTGCGCGTCGGCCAGTGTGATGCGCATGTACGTGGCGACGGCATAAACCAGTTGGCGCGGGTCGTCCACGTTGAGCGCCGCGGCGATCAGTTCGCCGGGGATCGAGGGGACGAGTTCGGCGAGGCGCTGGAATTGCTCGGAGATGTTGCGCATGAGCGCCTCGATTTCGAGGCTCTCTTCGACCGTCTCCGGCGCGAGTTCAACGCGGGCTTTGAGATACGGCTCGGTCTCGACAAATTCGACCATGCGAAAGCGCGCCAGGCCCTGCACCAGCAGGCGGATGGTGCCGTCGGGCGCGCGAAAGAGGCGGTGAACCGCCGCCGCTGTGCCGATGGTGTACAGTTCTTCCGGGCCGGGGCTTTCGAGTTCGGGGTTACGCGAAGTGACGAGGCCGATGATGCGCTGGCCGACGACGGCGTCGTCGACGAGCTTGACCGAGCGCGGCTGGCCGACCGTGAGCGGGACGGCGGTCAACGGGAACACGACGACGCCGCGCAAGGGCAGGATCGCCAGCACGTCGGGGATCTTGACTTCGTCCTCTTCGCGCTCGGCGGCGCCGGCCAATTCCTCGTCGCCGCCGACTTTGGTGACGATCGGCATCAGGGCCAGCGAGCCCTCCAGCGCGATCTCGGCCCATTCGGTCTCGGCCAAGTCTTCGGTTTCAGATTCCGAGTTGTACCAAAAGGTGGCAGTCATGTCGCGCATCGCGCATCGCCTATCGCCTATCGCCTATCGCCTATCGCCTGTGCGTTCCATGACCTGCGATATGCAATAAGCCATACGCCATCGGCGATATGCTATTCAATCTCTATTCTTTTTGCCTTCGCTTTGGGCAGGACGAGTTTGAGGTATCCGTCGTTGTAAGTGGCTTCCAGCGCGTCGCGGTCGACGGGGCCGGGCAACTCCACGTCGGTGCGGAATTCGCCGAAGCGAATCTCCATCTGGTGATAGGCGCGGGATTCTCCGTTGTCGTGCCGCACGCCGGTGACGGTCACGCGCCGATCGTGGATGCTGACCGAAAAGTCGGCCCCGCGCATTCCGGCGATTTCGACCTGAACGATGAAGGCGTCCTCGGTTTCGTAAACGTCGGTGGGCGGTTGCCAAAGATGGCTGTGGCGCACGACGACCCAGCGCGCCGACGTGCTTCGAGCCGTGAACAGCGCCTCTATGTCTCTCGATGCAAGCGGATCGGCTACGGCTTCAATTTTCTTCGCGGACATACGAGCACCCTCCATACCATCGCAACTTTCGTTCTGTTTTGATTGTACCACAGGTGCAAATCAGGTGCTACACGGCGCGGCGCATGTCTGCGATTGGGCGCCTATCTCCGTCATGACCGTGCCTTAACCTCCACGCCCGCCATCCCTTCCAGGACTTTAATCACCGCTGAGTTGTCCAGTTCGCCGTCGCCGGCGGAAACCATCGCCGCATAGAGTTCGCGTACCAGCGCGGTCACGGGCATCGGCACCCGCTCGGCGCGCGCGGTCTCGGCGATAATGTTCAGGTCTTTGTACTGCATTGAGGCTTTGAAACCGGGGGCGAGGTCGCGCCGGAGAATTTTCGGCGCGCGCACCTCCAGCGCCCAACAGCGCGCCGCGCCGCCCGCCAGCACTTCGACGACCTTGGCCGGGTCAAGCCCGGCCTTCGCCGCCAGCACGAGCGCCTCCGACATCACGGCGTAAATCCCGGCGGTCATCACTTGATTGCAGGCCTTCGTCGTCTGGCCCGCGCCCGATGGGCCGAGGTAGGTGATGCGCTTGCCCAGCGCCTCCAAAATCGGGCGGCACTTTTCAAACGTCGCTTCGTCGCCGCCGACCATGATCGAGAGCGTGCCCTGTTGCGCGCCGACCGTCCCGCCGCTCACCGGCGCGTCGAGCATCGCGACTCCGGCCTCGGCCTCGCGCGCCGCGATGCGCCGCGTGGCAACGGGCGAGATCGTGCTCATGTCAATGTGGATCAAACCCGGCTTCGCCCCGGCGACGATTCCCTCCGGCCCGAGAGCGACGTGTTCGACATCCGGCGAGTCGGGGACGATGGTGATCACAACGTCCGACGCGGCGGCGGCGTCGCGCGGGCTGTTCGCCGCTTTCGCGCCCTCCGCGACGAGTTCGTCCACCGGCGCGCGACCGCGGTTGTGGACGGTGAGCGCGAAGCCGGCCTTGATCAAATTGCGGGCCATCGGTTTGCCCAT
>JACQED010000411.1 GCA_016200785.1 Chloroflexota bacterium | reverse complement strand
TTGGAAGAGGTTCTGGAGGAGTGGATTTTGTTCCGCCTCTCCAGGAATCTTTCGCTGCCGATTGTTGATGAAATCGAATTGACCGTCAAGGAAGTCGCATAATGCCCCGCCTTGGCCCAGTCAAGCGCAACGACTTGATCCGCTATTTGAAACGACTGGGCTTCGAGGGCCCTTATTCTGGCGGCAAGCATCAGATCATGGTCAAGGGTGACATTACGCTGCGACTGCCGAACCCTCACCAGAGCGACATTGGGAAGGAACTGCTGGTTAGAGTCTTGCGGCAGGCCAGAATTGATCGCGGTGAATGGGAGCGACTCTAAAGCAGGACGGTGATGTGGCGAACTGGCCGGCCCGCGGGCCGCGGAGCAGGTGGCCCGGTGCGAAAAAAGTACGCTTCGTGCGCCGCCTGACTGTGGCGAATGGAGGTCGAAATGGATGAACTGGTTTTCTTGTTTGTGCAAGATGAGGTCATGGCGGTATGAAGGCGCCGCGGGATATCAGGGGGAAAGAGCAAGGCCGACGTCTTTCAAATGCCTGCCAGGGAGTGAACCATGCCCGTTCAAATACCTGAAACCCTCCGCCGTGTTCTGGGGGGCGAAGCCGTCGCCGACTTTGTGCCCCTGGTCCAGCAAATCGTGGCCGAAATGGCCGTGCCGCGCGACGAGTATCGCCAGGTCCTTTCTCGGCTCGATATCCTAGAGCACGACATGGCAGACGTCAAAGCCAGCCTGCGCGCGCTAAACGAACGCTTCGACCAGATGTACCAGCATTTCGAGACAATGTTCGACCGCCAGAATCGGCACATCGAGACCCGCTTTGATGTGATGAACCAGCGTTTTGATGCGCGTTTTGATGCGGTGAACGAGCGACTCGACCGGATGAGCGAACGGATGCTAGTCCAAACCCGCTGGATGGTAGGCACCATCGCCCTCTTTGGCACGCTGATCACCCTTCTGTTGGCGGTCAGCCGGTTTGCGCCGTGAGAGGGTGACGAGTGGCGGGTGGCGCGTGACGAGCAATTCGTGGCAGAAGACTTTATTCCCGATAATGTCTATTTGATGGTGGACTGCGTCAATCAGCGGCTCGTCCCCAATCCGGCTCATCCCGATCAACCGGTGTCGAAAGTCAAGTAGTCGTGTGGGCCGCGTAGTCGCGTAGTCGCGTGGTTGCATGGTCGAATGGTCGCGTGGTTGCGCAGTCGAATCGTCGTAACCGTTAAGGTAAGCGTTCAGCAGTATTTCGCTAATCATTTCAATCACCAAGTTTGGCGATAGCCAAGTCGTCGAAATCGGATTACGCTCGTCGCATGAATGAAGAACAAACCCCACCCGGCATTACGCCCGAAGACTGGGCCGCCACCCCGGTGGTCGTCCAACACCTGGTGCGGTCCCTGCTAGAAACCGTCGCGGTCCTCCACAAGCGGGTGGCGGAATTGGAAGAGCGGGTCAACCAGACGTCGCGCAACTCGTCGAAGCCGCCGTCGTCCGATCCGCCCAGTGCCCCCGCGCGCCCGAAATCGCCCCCATCGGGACGGAAAGCTGGCGGACAACCCGGCCACCCTGGGCATGGGCGTTCGCTGAAGCTCAGCACCGAGGTGAACCAGGTGGTCGTGGGCAGGCCCGTCAGTTGTGAGAGGTGTGGGGCCCTGCTGTTGGGCGAAGACCCGCAGCCGCTGCGCCATCAGGTGACGGAACTGCCCCGGGTCGAACCCGAAGTGACTGAGTACCAGCGCCACACCTTGACTTGCCTGGCTTGTGGGGCCCACACCCAGGCCGACTGGCCGCCCGAGATGCCCCGCGGCAGTTTTGGGCCTCAAGCCCAAGCCACGGTGGGCTACGTCACCGGTCGGCTGGGCGTCAGCCAGCGCGACGCCGAAGAATTGCTGGAAACCGTCTTTCATCTTGACCTCGGGCTGGGCACCCTTCCGGCCTTGGAACAGGCGGTGAGCGCCGCGGTCGCTCAGCCGGTGGCCGAGGCTCACACCGCTGTGCAAACCGAGCCAGTGGCCAATGTCGATGAAACCAATTGGCCGGAGCGGGTGCATCGCGGCTGGCTGTGGGTGGTCACTACGCCGTTGGTGACGGTCTTCCTGGTTCTGGCGACCCGCGGGACGGAAGGAGCCAAAGAACTCTTGGGCGAGACCTTCCCCGGCATCGTCGGCTCCGACCGCTGGGGCGGGTACAACTGGCTGGACCCCCAACGCCGGCAACTGTGTTGGGCGCATCTCAAACGAGATTTCCAAGCCTTCGTCGAGCGCGGCGGTGAAGCCGAACGAATTGGCCAGGCCTTGTTGACTTGTGTGGCTCAGATGTTTGGCGGGTGGCAGCAGCTGCAGGACGGCACCCTGAGCCGGAGCGACTTCCAAGTCGCCATGCAACCGATCCAAACCCAAGTCGGCGAACTCCTGCGCCAAGGGGCACAACTGACGAACGAGAAGACGGGTCGGACCTGCGCCAACATTCTGAAATTGGAAGTGGCCTTGTGGACCTTCGTCTGGGTCGAAGGGGTGGAGCCGACGAACAACGGGGCCGAGCGGGCGGTACGGCGGGCGGTGCTGTGGCGCCGCCGCAGTTTCGGCACCCAGAGCGCCGCCGGCAGTCGTTTTGTCGAGCGCATCTTGACCGTGGTCACGACCCTGCGCCAGCAACACCGGGATGTATTGGCCTACTTGACCGAAGCCTGTGCCGCGGCCAATCGGGGAGACTCGCCGCCGTCGTTGCTGCCCAAGCCTTCGACCTGCGATGTCATTGCGTAGTTTCATAGATTAACTGAACGCTTACGCCAGCGGCATGTTTCTTGGGGCAAGAGTCACGCCGACCATCCCCGTTGTTTCAACAGTGACCTTGCCTGCCGCAACGGCCACGACCGCGCCCGCGTTGACACGCACAACACTTCCGACGATCATCCCCAGCCCGCTTCCTCGCTCGCTCGAAGACGCGCCGATCGTGTTTGAGCGCTACTCCCACCAGACGCCGCAGATTTTCATGGTCAATTACAACGGCAGTAATCTGTGGGCGGTTCCGGGCCAACCCGACTACAGCCTCGTTCCGCAGGTCGGCGCAGACGGCAAGACACTGCTCTTTCGCGCGAAGACGAGCGATGGCACGTATCAGGTCTTCTCGACGCTGTTGACAAGCGGAACGCCGACACAGTTGACGCATGGCAACGGCAACAATCGCGAGGCGGCGCTATCGCCGGATGGTATGCTGATCGCGTTCGTCTCGGATCGCGACGATGCGGCCGGGGAGATCTATTTGATGAACGCCGACGGCAGTAATCAGCGCCGCCTGACCGATCATCCGGGGCAAGACGACGACCCGACCTGGTCGCCGGATGGCAGATACCTCGCCCACGAAAGCCTCGACCCGGCAGAAACGAAAGGCGACATCTATATCTACGATTTGGAGACCGGTGCCAGCACACTGCTTACCCGCTCTGCGCCGACGCGCTATAATCTGACTCCCGATTGGTCGCCGGATGGCAAATGGATTGCGTTCGATGGGCACGACAAACGCGCCGAGGCCTGGGCGATTTACATCATCCACCAGGACGGCAGCGGCCTTCGAAGAGTCGTCGGCGGGGATGATATGTGCGACCGCCCGGCGTGGTCGCCCGACAGCACGATGCTGGCCTTCGCCACCTCTCGCGAAACCGGCGACCGCGAAAAATCGAACATCTGGCGTGTGAATCTCGATGGGCGCGACCTGATTCAGGTGACGTTCGGGGATTACGATTTCAATCCGTCGTGGTGAGACGCTAACCCGTCTCCCTACTTCCCCAGCCTCTTCTTGAACTCCGCCGTCAACGCCGGAACGATCTGAAATAGATCACCCACGACGCCGTAGCGCGCCAACTTGAAGATCGGCGCCTCTTTGTCTTTGTTGATCGCCACGATCAGTTTCGCCGTGCGCATCCCGGCCTGATGCTGGATCGCGCCGGAGATGCCGCAGGCGACGTACAGATCGGGGCTGACCGTCTTGCCCGTCTGTCCGACCTGATGCGAGTAGGGAATCCAGCCGGCGTCCACGGCCGCGCGGCTCGCGCCCAGCGCGCCGCCGAGCGTCTCAGCTAACGCGCGCACCGGGGCGAAGCCCTCCGGCCCGCCGACCCCGCGCCCCCCGGAGACGATAATCTTCGCATCGGTCAAACTGACTTTGCCCTCCTCGATGGCGTAGTCCACGACTTTCGTCGCGATCTCATCTTCCTTCAGAACTGCGGGCACATTGTTGATCTCGCCACTGCGCGAGGCATCCGGTTCGGGCTTGGGGAAGGCGCGCGGGCGAAGCGTGATCAGCTGCGGGCGGCGATCTTTGCACACGGCAGTGCCGATCAATTTTCCGGCGTAGACGGGGCGCGTGACATACGCCGCTCCGTCTTTCAGCGCGAGCGCCGTCGCGTCGGAGATCGTGCCGCTTTCAAAGTCAACGGCGACAAAGCCGAACACGTCACGCGCTCGCGTGGTGGCCGGGCCGAGAACCACCTGCGGCTTCGCGTCGTCGGCGAGTTTAGCGAGGACGGCGGCGTAGGGCCGCACGCGAAAGTCGGCCAGCGTCGCATCGTCGCACAGCGTCACCGCATCCGCGCCGTAGTAGAACGTCTCTTTGGCAATGCCTTCGACGTTGTGGCCGAGCACGATCGCCGTCACGCCCGTGCCGAGTTCGCCGGCCAATTTCTTCGCCGCTCCCAGCGTCTCCCACGAAGCCGGCAGGGCGGCGCCTTTGAATTGGTCAACGTAGACCCAGACTGAATTTGTCATACGACTTTCTCCGCCGCGAGTTTATCCGCCAATTTCGCCGCGACCTCTGCCGGCGACGCGCCCTCGACGAACTCGCAGACGGCCTCGCGCGCCGGCAGTGGCATGATCTCAGGCCAGGCCACGCCTGAACCGGCCAAGCCGACCTGCCCGGCCTCCACGCCGATGTCTGCCGCCGACCAGATCGGGATCGCCAGTTTCGAGGCTTTGCGGATACCCATGAACGAGGGATAGCGCGGTTCGTTGATCTCCTTGACGACGCTGATCACCGCCGGCAGTTTCGACGTGACCGTCTGCCGGCCTTCTTCGAGCAGGCGCTCGACTTTGATCGTCCTGGCCGCCGGATCGATCTCGGCGATCTTCGCCACGTAGGTGAGGGGCGACCAGCCGAGCCGGCGGGCGGTGGCGATGGCCGTCTGGCCGGTGTCGCCGTCGATGGCCTGCTTGCCGAACAGGACGAGGTCAACGCCGTCGATCTTTCCAATCGCTTTGGCGAGGGCGCGCGATGTGGCGAGTACGTCGGAGCCTTTGAGCACGGGATCGGAGACCAAGTAAGCCTCGTCACTGCCCATGGCCACGGCCTGCTTCAAGGCTTCCCTGGCCGTCTCCGGCCCCAGGCTGATGGCGATGACTTTGCCCCCGTGTTTCTCTTTGAGACGGATGGCCTCCTCGACGGCGAATTCGTCCCACGGGTTCACGACGAGCGGCGAGTCGCCCCAGGTGACGTGCCCGTCCTTCACCTCCACTTTCGCGGCGGTGTCGGGCGTTTGCTTGATACAGACGACGATGTTCAAGTGGGCCTCCTCGATAAATGAAAAACTGAACGCGGCCTGCCCTGTGGCGACCGCGTTCAACATTATAACATCGCTCTGCCGGTGGAAGATTTGACGAAGCGCACCTAAATCGTGCGACAGTCGTCACGGCGCGACTGCGACCGTAGTGTCGGACTGCTTCCAGGTGTAGACCTTGCCGCTGGCCGTGGTGCATGATCCGACGCCCCGCACCGCCAGTTTGCCCGTGCCGGCGGCCTCCAGGTGCGCTTTGGCTCCGCTGAGGACGACTTTGATGTTCTTCACGTTCTTGGCGGTGGCGCTTCCGCTCCCGATGTACAGCGTCGTGTCGTTGGAGAAGTACTTGGTGAACGCCGACCCGCTGGAGATGGTGATCGTTCCGGTAGCGGGCTTGGTGTGAACCGCCGCGCCGGCGGTGGTGGAGAGCGACATGGTGAGGAAATCGCCGGTGAACACCAGCGTCCCGTCGCCGTCGCACGTGATCTTCCCTGTCCCGCTTCCGGCGGACACCGGCCCCCACATCCCGAGGGCGAGGCTCAGGCCAACCAACAAACTTAGAAGTTGAATTCTAGTGTTCATCTGTCATTCTCCTCAATGTGAATGTGGCTTTGCATTCGATTATCGCCAGCGGCGTGAAGTCGATACTGCCAGGTTGTAAAAAAGCGGTAAGCAGTTGTGCCTTGTTGATATCATTCATCCTTCAACGTTTGTCAATCTACTTCCTCACCTTCGCCGTCAGCGCCGGCACCACTTGATACAAATCCCCCACGATCCCATAATCAGCCATCTCGAAAATCGGCGCTTCCTTGTCGCTGTTGATCGCGGCGATGAGTTTCGCGCCAGTGATGCCGACTGTGTGTTGAATCTGGCCGGAAATGCCGATGGCGAGATAAAGGCGGGGCTTGAGTCGCTTGCCGGAGAGGCCGATCATCCGATCCTCGCCGAGCCAATGGAAATCGGTGGCGAGAGTGCGCGAACAGCCGACCTCCCCGCCGAGAGCCTCGGCCAATGCTTGAGCCAGCGCGAGGTCTTCCTGCTTGGCGAATCCGCGACCAATGCCGATAACGATCTCGGCGTCGTCGAGGCTTGTGCCCGCGCCGCCCTTAGGCCGGGTCTCGACCACACGAACGGGTGGGGCGTCGGCAGTCACCGGCGCTTGCGCCACTTCGCCGCTGCGTGCCTCTTTCGCGCCGCGCTCGAAAACTTTGGGCATCACGGCAATGACGGCGCGGGGAGAGACGATGCGGTCGGTCGCGACCGTGTTGCCGCCGAGCGCCGACCGGTCGGCGCGCCACTCGTTCTCCCACCGCACGGCGACGGCGTCGGTCACACAGCCCGCGCCCAGCTTCTGGGCGAGGCGCGGCGCGAGTTCCTTTCCGCGCCGAGTCGAGTCGACGAGCACGGTGTCGGCGTTCGCGGAGTCCGCGATTTGCGCCAGCGCCGCAGACACGGGCTCGGGGCGCAAGCCGGTCAGCGTGGGGTGGTTGGCGGCGAAGACTCTGTCTGCGCCGTAGGCGAAGAAGTCAGCTGCCCGATCGCCCGGATCGCCCAACAGCGCGGCGGCCACGCTCCGGCCGCGAACGGCCTGAAATCGGCGGGCCTGCGAGATCAGTTCATAAGCCAGATCGTCTCGTTCGGAATAAACCAGAATAGTCCCCATCGATCACCTGTGTTGATTGGTCGTCGAGAGTGCCCGACGACAACCACGAAGACACCAGGACACGAAGATTCTCACCGTTTCTTTGTGCTCTTCGTGTCTTCGTGGCCTTGTGGTTCACCTCTGCTTGACTAACCCCTCTCTCTCCAGCGCGGCGGCAAATTTTTCTACCGCCCCTTCGCCCTCGAACATCTCGCCTTTGCGTTCCTGCGCCGGCGCGAGATTGCTCATGACTTCAGTGAGGCGCGTCGGCACAGACATGCCGAGGTCGGCGGCTTTCCACTCCGCGATGGGCTTCTTGCCCGCGCGCAAAATTTGCGTGAGCGCCGGGATGCGCGGCTGGTTGACTTCGGTCAGCACCGTGACCAGCGCGGGCAGGGGGACGTCCACGACTTCTACCACCTCGTCGAGATTGCGCGTGACGCGCAGGCCGCCGTCCGTCGGCTTGATGCCTACTGCAAACGTGGCTTGCGGCAGGCCGAGCATTTCCGCGAGGCGCGGCCCCACCTGGCCGGTGTAATTGTCCGCCGACCCCTCGCCCAGCAGGAGCAAATCGAATTTGCCGATCTTGCGAACCGCCTCGGCCAGCGCGCGAGCGGTGAAGAGCGGGTCGGTGTTCTCGAAGGCCGCGTCCACGAGCAGAACGGCTTCGTCGGCGCCCATCGCCAGCGCCTCTTTGATCGTCTCTTTCAATCTGGATGACGCACTGAGCGACAGCACGGTGACTTTGCCGCCCCCGGCCTCTTTGAGGCGCACCGCCGCTTCGAGGGCGTTCTTGTCAATGTCGCTGATGACGACCGGCAGGCCTTCCAGCATCGGCTCGCGCGTCTCGCGCTTGATACGAAGTTGCCGCAGATCGACGATCTGCTTGACGCAGACGATGATGTCCATATGAATCTCAAATCCCAAATTCCAAACCCCAAATTAGAACTTGAGCCCTCCGTACACCGCCCGCTGCCAATCTTTCCAGAAACATTCCACAACTGAAAAGCCGGCTTCGCGGAGGAGAGTAAGATTTTCTTCCAGAGTGATGCATTTCAGATTCGCGGCATCGTCCATGCTTCGCTGGCGTTCGCGCACCGTGTCCAACGCCACATCCTTGCCGAGAATCTCCCTTGTCTGCCGGACAATATGCGCCATCCAACGCTCGTGATACTCGGCGTCGAGCACAGGCGTGGGCGCTTTCAGTCGGTCCGCGCTTACGAGGCGCGCGCCGGGGAGAAGCGCCTCGAATGCCCACCGATACGCTCGCAGCTTCGCTTCGTCGGCGATCATGTGGATCGCGTAGGATGAGGCGACTCCGTCGAATGGCCCCTCGATCCCCGTGGCCCACGCCGGGTCGGCCAGATCGCGTTTGAGCCACGTCACGTCGTCGCCGAACTCCGCCATCTTCTCGCGCCCGATCTCGATCATCTCCGCCGAACTGTCCAGACAAACGATGCGCGCTCCCGGCCAGCGTCGAATGGCCTTCTCGGCCAGCGACCCCGTGCCCGCGCCGAGGTCGATCAGGCGCGGAGTCGAATCGGCGGGCAGGTTGAGCGCGTCAAGAATGACCTCGAAGGTCTCCTGACGTTTGGGTATTACGAGGTCGGCGTTGCGTTCCCAGTGCTGGGCGCGATCGCGGCCCTGGTAGGATTGGCGATACTGGTCGGGCATCATCCAAACCGATACTGCACCCCAAACCCTGCCTCCGGATACCGCCACTCCAGCGCTTCGTGGTTGCAGGCGATGAAACACGTGCCGCATTCGAGACAGCCCTCGAAGTTAACGTGCATCTTGCCTTCGCCGTCGCGCGAGTATAGTTTGGCAGGGCACACGAAGATGCAGTGGCGCGTCGTGCAAAGGCTGTCGCACCTTTCCTGATGGATCACAATGTGCGTGCGCTTGTCAATCGCAAAGACGTTCAGACCGAGTTTGGCTTCGACGGTGGTGGGCTGGGTTTGTTCCACAGTGTAATCTCGCAGTCGGCACGAAGGCGGGCGGAGAGGAGCAAAGTCAACTGAGGAGGGAAGACTTTGACGGCAACTTGCCGGTCGGTGCATGGGTCACGGGCGAGGTAGACGACTCACGGCGCGCGGCTGGTGGCAACCTGCTCCCGATTGAGGACTTGCATCGTCTCGTCACCCATGCCTACAGCATAGACGCCTTGCTTCGTCAGGTAGGTTACGATGTCGTCAGGCACGTATAACGACGAGAACACCGGCGCCACCGGCTTGTCTGCATATTCCGGAAAATATTGGGAGAACTCGCCGCTTCGCAGGAACTCGACGAACTCTTTGGCGTACTCGGGCCGGGCTGTGGTTTTGCTTTCGTTGAGCATGACAGCCTTCTCGCCAATGTAGAGCGCCTCAAACTCGCGACGCCGGCCCGAACCGTCCGGGCGAGTCTTGACGATACGCGGGCCAAACAAGATTTCTTCGCCGCAGCCCAGTTCGCCGCGAGCGATGCGGCGCAGGCTGGGGGTGATCATGTCTTCCACGACCGTGCCCATGCGCTTTGAAATGTCGCCCAGTTGCCGGGCCAGTTCGCGGCGCTCTTGTCGGGCCTCCGCCCGGTCTTTCTCGCCCTGCTCGCGGAAGGCATCAAGTCGCCGGGCTTGTTCGCGGCGCTCTTGTCGCGCCTCCTCTCGGTCCTTCTCGGCCTGTGCCACAAACCTGGCAAAGATCACTTCCAATTGGTCAACTCGTTCTTCAGTCGTCAACATGGCCGTCCCTCGCAGTCCGGGGCTGTGCCGTTCGATTGGCCCGATGTATTTTACTACACCTTGAACAGATCCAACCCATCCCTCACCGCCTCCCAATTCGCCAACCGTCGCGCCTCGCCCAGCGCCTCAGCCGACATCCTGGCCTTCGGCCCATCGCCGATCCAGAAAATCTTTTCCAGCATGTTGCAGATCACATCGGGATACGAGGCATACATGCGCGGATTTTCGAGCAGGTGCGGCATGTAGCTAAACGTTCGCATGTCCTGCAACACGAAACTTGACTTCAGCGATGTCTCATAGTGAGACAGCCCGGCGCGGGTGAAATCTTTGGCCTCGCGGGCTTTGAGGATCGCGCGGGCGGCCATCACGCCCGAGGCAATCGCGAAGTCCATCCCGCGAACCGTGACGCCGAGATTGAGGCCCAGCCCCGCCGCGTCGCCCACCAGCAGAATCCCGTCGCCGGCAAGCTGCGGCAGGGCTGCGATTCCACCTTCGGGGACAACGTGCGCCGAATATTCGATCGTGTTGCCCCCGGCGATCAGCGCGGTCACTTCGGGGCGCGACTTAAACTCCTCGTACAGCCGGTACGACTCGATAGGCGGGTCGTGCTTCATCAAGGCTTCGATGCCGACCACCATGCCCAGCGAGATGCTGTCCCGGTTGGCGTAGGCAAAGCCGCCGCCGATCATTCCGCGACTGATGCTTCCGAAGAAAAGTTGGGCCGCGCCTTCGCCCGGCCCCACACCGAATCGATCTTCGATCCGATCCGCCGGCAGTTCGATGATCTCTTTGACGCCGACGGCGTGATTCTTCGGCTTTAGCCTCCCGCGCAGGCCGGCCTTCTCTGCCACAAATGAAAGCACACCGTCCGCGGCTACTACCACGTCGGCGTGAATTTCGTCGTCGGCCTGAATGCCGATCACGCGGCCATTCTGCATCACCGGCTCGCGGACGATCACTTTGGGGACGATGATCGCGCCGCGTTCGCTCACTTTGTCGGCCAGCCAGCGGTCAAACGTCGAGCGCAGAATTGTCGCGCTGTGATGGGGCTTTCGCCGCAAGCGGTCGCCGGTGAACTCGACGGTCGTGGACGATTCGCCGGCCATCACCGTCAGGCGTTCTTTCACCACCGGACGTTCCAGCGGCGCGTCTGCCCAAAGTTCGGGCGCGAACGCGCGCACCGGGTTCAGATACAGCCGTCCCCCGCTCACGTTCTTCGCGCCGGGGTAATCCCCGCGCTCGATGACCAATACGTCGGCCCCGGCCCCGGCCAACTCGTAAGCGCAGAACAGCCCGGCCAATCCCGCGCCGACCACGATCACGTCAACTTTTTCAGCCATTTCCGAGGAGCGACGAGTGACAGGTGACGGATGGCGAGTGGGGGCAGCAAGTGGCGCGGGTTGCGTCACTCGTCACCCGACACCCGTCACACAACTCAGCGATAAGGTATGGCAATGTCGCCGACGAACTCGCGCGCGATGA
>JACQED010000410.1 GCA_016200785.1 Chloroflexota bacterium | reverse complement strand
TGGTGGGGCTACGCCCGGCTGTTGCTCGCCGGCCGCCGCTGGCGCGGGATTCAGGGCGACAGCGGGCAACTAGGCGGTGATGTTATTGTGGATGGCAATGGGATCGTGCGACTGGCGCATCGCAGCCACGATCCGACGGATCGGCCGCCGGTGAAACTGCTGTTGGACGTCATTGAGCAATTGGAGTGAAGGCACATGACGACATCGCGGCCATACGTCATCTTGAACGCGGCCGTGACCGCCGATGGCAAGATGGACACTGTGGCCCGGCGGGGCGCGGCCATTTCCTCGTCCCGCGATCTGGAGCGCGTGGATCGCTTGCGCGCCGAAAGCGACGCCATCATGGTCGGCGGCCGCACGCTGCTGGGAGACGATCCGAGGCTCACGCTGAAATCCCCGGCGCTGCGCGCCGAACGCCGCGCGCGCGGGCTGGCAGAAAACCCGATAAAGGTGGGCTTGGTGACGAATGCGACGTTGAAACCCGACAGCCGCTTTCTCACCGCCGGCCCGGCGCGGGTGATGCTCTTCACTACCACGCAGACCGACCCCGCTCAGATCGCCCGGCTGCACGAACGTGGCGCACAAGTTATCGTCATGGGCGAGCAACAGGTTGACCTGGCCGGAGTGCTTCAGCGGCTCAAGGCGGAGGGCGTCAACCATCTGCTGGTCGAAGGCGGCGGAACGCTGAACGCGGAGTTGTTGAAACAGAGGCTGGTGGACGAAATCTATTTGTACATTGCGCCCCTCATTTTCGGCGGCGCGAACGCGCCGACCTTCGCTGGCGGCGCTGGCTTGGCGCGCGAGGCCGCAATCCAATTGCAATTGGACAGCGTCGTGGATTTCGGAGACGGCGGAATCGTTGTACACTATCTCGTGACGAAAGACTGAGCGGGCGATGGCCTGCTCTGCTGTTCACGGGAGAAAACAGATGTCACTCACTCGCATGCAAATCAAAGAACTGCTGGACGAAGGTCGCAAGCACGATTGTGACCATTATGGGCCGGACGTCTGCGTCCGTATTGCCGCCATCGCCGACTTGCCGTCGCGCTTCGGCGATTTCCACGTCGTCGCCTTCTATAACAACCGCGACGGAAAGGAACACGCCGCGTTCGTCAAAGGTGACGCCTGCTTCGGCGAAAACGTGCCCGTGCGCCTTCACTCCGAATGCCTGACAGGCGACGCTATCGGCTCCCTGCGGTGCGACTGCCGCGACCAACTGGAGACCGCGCTGAAAGCGATCGGGCAGATGGAAACGGGCATCCTGCTCTACTTGCGCCAGGAAGGCCGGGGGATTGGTTTCACGAACAAAGTACGCGCGTACGGCCTGCAGGATCACGGCTACGACACCGTCGAGGCGAACCTCGCGCTGGGATTCCGCGACGACGAACGCGAGTATACCGTCGCCGCTCACATGCTGGAGTCGCTGAAAGTGAAGTCCATCCGCCTGATGACCAACAACCCGCGCAAGATAGACGGTTTGACGAAGCACGGCGTCGCCGTCGCCGACCGCATCCCGCTGATCATTCCCCCCAACCCTCACAACAGGTTCTATCTGGAAACCAAAGCGGCGAAGTCCGGCCACCTGATTGACTTCGCCGGCAAGGAGCATCTTCTGGAACAGATGGATCGGCCGGTCGTGGACGGGATGACCGAGGCGCAGATCGGCGCGCTCGGCGACGACTCATGAAACGGGAGGCGCGAGTCAGACATGGGCATTGAAAATCGTGTCGCCGTCATCACCGGCGCGACGGGCGGCCTGGGCCGGGTGGTGGCGCGCCGGTTCGCGGAGCACGGGGCGCGGCTGGCGCTGTTCGGCACGAATGCCGGCCGCCTCGCGCAATTGGCGGGTGAGTTGTCGTTGCCAGAAGAGCGCCGGCTGACTCACGTCGTCAATCTACAAGAGCGGGAGGCGGTGCAAGCCGCCGCCGCGGCCGTCCTCGCCAAGTTTGGCCGCGCCGAGATCCTCCTGCATCTGGTCGGCGGCTGGATCGGCGGGAAGCCGGTGGCCGACGTGTCCGCCGATGAAGTGTCTGAGATGCTCGACCAACATTTGTGGACGACGTTCAACGTGGCGCAGGCGTTTCTCCCGCATCTCCGGGCGAATGGCTGGGGGCGGCTGGTAGCGATTTCGTCGCCACACGCCTCCCGGCCTCCGGCGAATGCCGCGCCGTACGCCATCGGCAAGGCGGCGCAGGAGGCCCTGATCTCGACGCTGGCGCAAGAGGCGCAAGACCGAGGCGTCACGGCCAACCTGCTGCTCGTTCGCACGATTGACGTTCAGCGCGACCGCGACCGCGAGCGAACTCCCAAGAACGCCTCTTGGACGACGCCGGAGGAGATCGCGGCCGCGATCCTATATCTGTGTTCTGACGAAGCAAGAGCGGTGAACGGGGCGCGCATTCCGCTTTATGGTGGTCCGTGAAATAGTTTCGGGGAGAGGAGTGATTTGACTATGGAACTCGGGATGGTTGGTCTGGGCAAGATGGGCGCAAACATGACGCGCCGGTTGTTGAAGGGCGGGCATCGTGTCCTCGTCTACGACCCGCGCCCGGAGGCCGTGAGAGAACTGGAAGGCGAGGGAGCGGTCGGCGGCGGTTCGCTGACCGAACTGGTCGGCAATTTGCAGCCGCCGCGCACCGTTTGGGTAATGGTGCCCTCCGGCCAGATCACGGAAGAAAGCATCGAGTCACTGGCCGGGCTGTTACGAACAGGCGACACCGTGATTGACGGCGGCAATTCGAACTACAAGGATTCGCAGTGCCGGGCCGGGGCGCTCAGGGACAAAGGATTGCATTTCATTGACGTGGGCACGAGCGGCGGCATCTGGGGCCTCACGGAAGGGTACAGTATGATGATCGGCGGCGAGCCGGACGTGGTCGAACGCCACCGCTCAATCTTTGCGACCCTCGCCCCGGCGCCGGATCGAGGCTGGGGACGTGTCGGACCCAATGGCGCGGGCCATTTCGTGAAAATGATCCACAACGGCATTGAGTACGGGCTGATGCAGGCCTACGCCGAAGGCTTTGAGATCATGAAAGCCAAGAAGGGATTTGATCTCAGATTGCATCAGATCGCCGAAATC
>JACQED010000409.1 GCA_016200785.1 Chloroflexota bacterium | reverse complement strand
TCGTGCCCGACAGGCTTAGAGCCTGGTCGGAATACGGCTGCTGATCCGCGCGGACGCGGTGCTCCCTGGCCGGGGTGGTGACGTTGATGGCATAGGCGCCCGCGATGGCGCTGTTGGACGCCGAGGCCGCCAGGACGGTATAGCCGGCCGCTGCGCTCGACACAGAGGCGGCGCGGCCGGCGGTGAGCGCTGAAGAGGGATCGGTGGTGGTGAGCGGTTTGACCAGCGCCTGCAGTTCTTTCAGCTTGGCGTTGAGGTCGGTGTAGATGCTCTGCCGCAGGTTGACGCCGGCGCGCTGTTGCGTCAGGCGCACGAGCGATTGGCGCTCGACAGTCATCACGTCCTTGATCAGACTGGTAAAAAAGGAGTCGAGCCTCCCGATGGTAATTGCCATGATGCGCCTCTTATTGGTATCTCATGTTACGCACAACCCGTTATCTCACCGCAGAGAGCGCGGAGATCGCAGAGATAATTTGCCAAAAATCTCGGCGTTCTCTGCGTACTCTGCGGTAAAACAAAGCCGAGTGCGTAAGGTCGGACAGGAACTCTAGTCGGGGGGCGTTTGTGCGCCCCCCGACGTTATTCCGCCGAGGCTACTGCCGGCCGATGGTCTACCGGAAGAGCGAGAGCAGGAACTGCGGCGCCGCATTGGCCTGGGCCAGCATGGCCGTGGCCGTCTGCTGCAGAATGAGCAGCTTGCTCGCTTGCACCTGCTCCTCGGCCATGTTAGCGTTCATGATTCGGTTGTAGGCCGCCTCGGTGTTGGCGTGGGCCACGGTCAGGGCCTCTTCCTTGAAGGTCAACCGGGCGGTGAAGGCGCCGACCTGGCTCACGCCTTCCTTGACGATGTTCAGGGCGGTGGTGATCGAGCTCATCGCCGAGCCGGCCGTCGCGCTGTCGGTGATCGTCAGCACGGCGTCGTTGAGGCCCAGGCCGGTGGCCGAAGCCGCCGAGCCGCTGGCGCCGATGGGCGCGAAGCCCTGGCTGTCCACGATATTGGTTCCGGCGGCGAAGGAGAACGAGGCCGTGCCGCCGTCGGCGTCCACCAGGAACGAGCGGCTGGCGCTGGTGCCGCCGGCCGAGCCGGAGGCGTCGCCGAGCAGTTTGTTGCCGTTCCACTGCGCCTGGTTGACCACGTCGGCGATCTCGTCGCGGAACGCGCGCAGTTGCGATTGGATGGCGGCGCGCTCGCTCGTGCCCAGGGTGTCAGCGGTGGCTTCCAGGGCCTTGTTGCGCATCTTGACCAGAATGTCCTGGACTTTCTTCAGGCCGCCTTCGTCGTTGGCCAGCAGGTTCTTGCCGTCGCCGATGGCCGAGAGGGCGGTCTGCATGCCCTGGCGGCGGACGTCGAACGTGGTGGCGATGTTCATGCCGGCCGGGTCGTCCGCGGCCTCCATCAGGCGCTTGCCGGTGGCCAGACGCGCCTGGTGCGTCGCCAGTTGGCTGTTGATGTTCTGCAGAGAGTTCAGTGCATTGAGCGCGGCAATGTTGCCGGCGATTCGGGTAACGTCTACTTGTGTCATGATAACCTCCTTGTTATCGGGTGGCGGGGGATCCATCCCCCAGCGAGTTGGAATGTGCGCGGGCTGCGAGAGAGAGACGGGCGAGCCGCCAGCCCGGTCAGGCCGCCGCGTGGAGAACGAGAATGTCTGTCTCGATAATCACCTCCTCAAGTTGTTCGCGTCGAAATCTTTGTCTTCGGTTGATATGAGCGTTATCGTCAGCCGGGGTGTGGAACTTGAGCGCGGGGGGTAAAGACGGCGTAAAAATCAGTAGTCAGTAGTCAGTAGTCAGTCTGACGACTGAAGGGATTGGGGTGAAGGCCACGCGGAAGCCGAGGGCGGGGGAGATGTAGTTTGGCGGCAGGCCTTCGCGGGAGGCGCACCGGGCCAGTTTTCGGCTGTAGTACCACGCCCCACCCCGGACGACGTAGGGGCCGGCGCCCGCCGGGTCTTCCCGGCCATCGTCGGCGCGGTAGGGATAGGGCCGGAAGAGGCTATTCGTCCACTCCCACACGTTGCCGGCCATGTCGGCCGCGCCGCACAGGCTGTCCCCGGCGGGCGAGTAGAGGCCGACGGGCGTCGTGCCGCGCTTGCCGCTCTCGACGGTGTTACAGCGCCAGGGATCGAACTCCGCGCCCCACGGGTAAATGCGGCCGTCCGCGCCGCGCGCCGCCCGTTCCCATTCCGCCTCGCTGGGCAGGCGGTAGGCCAGCCCGGTTTCCTGACTCAGCCACTTGCAGTAGACCAGCGCGTCGGCCCGCGACACTTCCACCACAGGGTTGTTTTCCGTGCCGGGCGGGTAGTCGAAGCCCAGCCAACTGCGCGGAGCCGGGTGGCCGGAGTCCCAGATGAAGAGTCGGTATTCGGCATTGGTCGTGAGCCGCGCGGCGATGGCGAAGGCGGGCAGGCCCACCGTGTGCTGGGGCTGTTCGACGCGGAACAGGTCCCGGTCGTGCCATTCTTTGGCCCAATCTTCTTTCGCCAGCAGGCGCTCGATTTGCTCGTCGCTCGTGCCCATCAGAAATTCGCCGGCCGGCACCTCGATCACCTCGATAAACCTATCGCGCGGGACCGGCGGCAGGTCACCCGTGCGCGCTTCGGCGGCCGGGGCGGGCGAATGCTTCTCTGCCTGAATCATGGCTGCGCTCTCCCGTTCGTCCGCCCGGCGATCTCGGCATAGGTGGCGATAATCTTGTCGACGTTGACGTCAATCGCCTGGCTGATGCCGAACAAGTAAGGCTCGCGGGCGGCCTCGACTTTGTAGTCGTCGAGGTGGTCCACCATGTCGAGCAGGACGCGCTCCCACGCGCTGGGGATGTTCTTGACCAGCCAGCCGTAGGGCCGCAAGTCGTGATAGGCCGGGCCGTCGCTGGCGACCCACGGAATCTTCATCACCAGGTATTCGAGCACTTTGATCCAACTGCGGCGCTCGTCGTACTGGCCGAACAACGGCGCGAGGCCGATGTCGAATTCGGCCAAGCGGCGCGGCCACTCGGCGTAGGGCACCCACGGGCGGAGGATTTTCTGCGCGGGCGGCAGGGGCAGGTGGTCGAAGATGCGCCGGTCGTTGCCGCAGATCATCACCTTCATCTGCGGCCGGGCGCGGCACACGCGCTTGAGCGCGGCCAGGATGCTGCTGCCGGTGAAACTTTGCAGGTGCGAGAGGCTGCCGCCCCAGCCGAGGACGATGCCGTCGCGCGGCGCGGCGGCGACGTTCTGATATTTTTCCAGGTCAATGTAATTGGGCACGTAGTGCATGTCGGCGTAGGCCCGCCAATCGTCGGCCAGCCGTTTGGAGGGGACGGTGGCGGCGTGAGCCAGCCGCAGGCCCCATTTGAATTGCGCGAGGGGGAGCGGGTCAATCTTCTCTTCGCGCCCGTCGGGCCGGGCGGCGATGCCCTCCACCCAGAAGCGATAGGCCACGTTGGTGGCGGGCATGAGATTATAGGCGTCGTCGAAGTCGGCGATCACCGTCTTGTCGCGCGCTTTCCAATGCTGGAGGGCGGTGAGCACCGGCCCGACGAGATTGCGCTGGACGACGATCACGTCCGCCGGATCGCAAACGGCCTGCGCTTCCGGCGTGTTTAGGGTGAAGTCTTTCAGGCTCAACAGCGCGGCCCGGTGCCGGGCGGTGCGGTTGATGGCGCGGGCCGGAACGGCGCAGCGCCACTCGCTGCAATTCCATTCCTGCGGGTTGTCGGCAAAAACGTAGACGATATTCATTCAGTCTTCAGTCGTCAGACGTCAGTCTGACGACTTACCCACGGCTTTGAACCACGCCTCGCCCAGCCTTCCCGTCTCGCGCTCTTCGGCCTTGTGGCGGCCCGCCTCTCCCAATTGCTCGCGCTCGGCGGGGGAGAGGATCAGGCGGCGCAAGCAGCCGTGCCATTCGTCCGGCGTGGCGGCGAGCAGGCCGCCCTCGCTCCATTGCCGATGGGCCGGGATGGGCGAGGCAACCCACGGGATGCGCCGGACACCGGCGGCCATAAGCGGCCGGTCGGACAACATGCGATTGGACGGCGTGTCGCGCAAGGGGACGAGCAGGATGTCCATCTCGGCCAGCAGGGCGGGATGGAGATCGGCGCCGACGGGCGGCAGGAACACTCGCCGCGATTCGGGCAGGCTGTCGAACAGGCGATAGACTTCCGGGATGCCGCCGACGACGAGGCACACCTGCGGGAACTCGCGGGCGAGGCGGATCACCTGTCGCCGAATCTCGGCCACGTCCTCGACGTTGCCCGGCGGGCCGATCCAGCCGAGATGGATCGTGGGGCGGCGCGGCGCGGGTTTTTCCCACAGGTCGTTCGCCCGGCTCCAGCCGGATGGCAGGGCGATCGCGTTGCAGCCTTCAGCCGCCGCGCCGAGCGAGGTCCTTGAAGCGCGAGGCGACGTCCTTGGTGACGGAGCCCACGCTCCCGCAGCCGATTTTCCGGCCGTCCACCCTGACGACGCCCACCACCTCGGCCGCCGTCCCGGTCAAGAAAACCTCGTCCGCCGTGTAGAGGTCGTAGCGGGTGAGCGGCTCCTCGAC
>JACQED010000408.1 GCA_016200785.1 Chloroflexota bacterium | reverse complement strand
GCGATGCGGGCGCGCGGCGCGCAAGCCACCGACATCGCGATTCTCGTCGTCGCCGCCGACGACGGCGTGATGCCGCAAACGCGCGAGGCGCTGGCGCACGCCAAAGCCGCCCGTGTGCCGATCATCGTCGCCCTGAACAAGATTGACAAACCCAACGCCAGCCCGGATCGCGTCAAACAGCAATTGGCCGAACTCGGACTCAGCCCCGACGACTGGGGCGGCAACACGCTCATCGTCCCCGTCTCGGCCAAACAGAAGATCGGCATCGAGGATTTGCTCGAAGCAGTCCTGCTGACTGCCGACGAGACGAAGATACTGGCGAATCCAAACGGGCACCCGGCGGGGACGGTGGTCGAGGCCGAACTCGACAAGGCCAAAGGCGTGGTGACGACTCTGCTCGTGCAAAACGGGACTCTGCGCGTCGGCGACGTGATCGTCGCCGGATCGGCGTCGGGCCGAGTGCGCGCGATGTTCGACGATCACGGCCAGCCGGTCGCGGAGGCCCTGCCGTCCGCGCCAGTGGCGGTCATGGGCCTCTCCGATGTCCCGCACGCCGGTGATATTTTTACGACCGTCGTGAGTGACCGGCAGGCGCGCGCCATCGTAGCTGAGCGCAAAGATGCCGCTAAGGAAGCGGCGGTCAAGCCGCAGAAGGCCATGAGCCTCGATCAGATTTTCGCCAAGTTCCAGGCCGGCGAGACTAAGGAGCTCCCGCTGATCGTGAAGACCGACGTGCAAGGCTCGCTCGAGCCGATTGTGACCTCTCTCGAAAAACTCGGCGCGGATGGGTTGAAGGTAACCATTCTGTATGCCGAGGCGGGCAACGTGACCGAGAACGACGTGCTTTTGGCTTCAGCCTCAAAGGCCATCGTCGTCGGTTTCTCGGTGCAGGCCGATAGCAGCGCGATGCGGCTCGCCGAATCGGAGGGCGTGTCAATCCGCCTGTACGACGTGATTTATCGCCTGACTGACGATGTGGACAAAGCCCTCAGAGGATTGCTGCCGCCCGAATACAAAGAGGTGACCATCGGCAAAGCCGAAGTGCGGCAGGTCTTCAGAATTCCGAAAGTGGGCAACATCGCCGGCAGCTACGTGCGTGAGGGTGAGTTGCGCCGGAATGCGAAGGCCCGCGTCTGGCGCGGCGGGCAAATGCTTTTCGAGGGCGAGGTGGCCTCGCTCAAGCACGAGAAGGACGACGTGCGCGAGGTGCGTCAGGGCTTCGAGTGCGGCATCGGCGTCAACGGCTTCGACTCTTTCAAGCCCGGCGACGTGATTGAGTTCTACGTCAAGGAGCGCGCAGAGTAGTGGCTTCTCCCGTCCGGCAGCACCGCGTGGCCGATCGCCTCCGCGCCGAACTTTCCGAACTTCTGCGGCGCGAGGTGGCCGACCCCCGGCTCGACTTGGTGACCGTCACCGACGTGAAGGTCGATCGCGAACTGGCGTTCGCCGACGTCTTCGTTTCGACAGTCGGCGACGACGAACGGCGGCGCGAGGTGATGGAAGCCCTGAGCGGGGCAACTGGTTTTCTGCGGCGCGCGATCGGCGCGCGCGTCCGCCTGCGAAGCACGCCCCAACTGAGATTCCACTGGGACGCCTCGCCGGAGCGCGGCGAGCACGTGGCTCAGATCCTGGACGCGCTGGAAGCGACGAAGCCCGCCGCGCCGGACAAGGGCGAAGCGTCCGAGGACCGTGGCGGTGAGTCCGACAGTTAGTCCCCTCCCGGCCAATTCAAGCGACGGGAATGCGCGGCTCTCCGCAGCGCGCGAGCGATTGCATTCGGCCAGCCACATCTTGCTCGTGACACACGTATCGCCCGACGGCGACGCGATCGGGTCACTGTGTGGCCTCGGCCTGGCTCTACGCCACCTCGGCAAAAAAGTAACGCTCGCCTGCGATGACCCCGTTCCCGAAATCTACAAATTCATCCCGGCCAGCCTCGAAGTGGTCAAAGCGCCCCGCGCGAATTTTCCCGCCGATCTTTTCATCGCCGTTGACTGTGCCGATCTGGCGCGGGCCGGCAAAGTGAGTCAAGCGGCCGGCCGCGCGCCCGACTTCAATTTCGATCATCATCTGACAAACCCCGCGTTCGCCGAGTTCAACTTCGTAGACGCCGATGCGGCGGCGACAGCCGAGGTTCTCTACGAATCGCTCGATTCTCTTGGTCTGCCGCTCACGCTCGACGTCGCCGAATGCCTGTTGACCGGATTGATCGCCGACACGATCGGCTTCCGCACCTCCAATGTCAATCAGCGGACATTGCGCACCGCGATGGGCCTCATGGGGGCCGGCGCGTCGCTCCCCAATCTCTACGATCTGACTCTCAACCGTCGTTCGTTCGCCGCCGCGCGACTGTGGGGCGAGGGACTCGTCCGCCTTCAACTCGACGATGGCCTCGTGTGGACGACTCTGCCGCTTCATGCGAGAGCCGCCGCCGGTTACAGGGGCATCGGCGACGCGGACCTCGTCAACGTGCTGACGACCATCTACGAGGCGAAAGTTGCCATCGTGTTCGTCGAACGCGCGGGCGGCGAGGTGAAAATCAGCCTGCGGGCGCATCCGGGCGTGGATGTGTCGATCGTCGCGCAAGCCTTCGGCGGCGGCGGGCACGCTGCGGCGGCGGGCGCGGAGGTCAAAGGCACTCTCGAAGAAGTGCAGGCGCGCGTGCTGCCGATGGTCAGAGAGTTGATGCAGAAGACTGGCGCGTCAAACGTGAGGCGCGTTGCCTGATGCCTGACGGCATTCTGGTGCTCGACAAACCCTCCGGCCCGACGTCGCATGACATGGTCAACCTCGTGCGGCGGGGAACGGGCGAAAGGCGAGTCGGGCACGCGGGGACGCTCGATCCGATGGCGACCGGGGTGTTAGTGCTCTGCCTCGGCGCGGCCACGCGGCTCAGCGAATTTCTGCTCGGCGGGGACAAATGTTATCGGGCCACGGCGCGCTTTGGAGAAAGCACGACGACATACGACGCCGAAGGAGAAACGATCTCGACGAGTGCGGTGACGATGAGTCGAGCCGACATCGAGGGCGCGCTTGACAGCCTTCGCGGCGAGATACAACAAGTCCCGCCGGCCTATTCCGCGATCAAGCGCGGCGGGCGCAAATCCTACGAAGCCGCGCGGCGCGGCGAAGCGATCGCGCTTGAGCCACGACGCGTCACGATCCACGATTTGCGACTTGAAGACTGGGCATCGCCCGACGCGGTTCTATTCATCCGATGTTCGTCGGGAACATACATTCGTTCGCTGGCTCACGATCTGGGACAGGCGCTGGGTTGCGGCGCGCACCTCGCCGCGCTCCGGCGACTGTTTGTGGAGCACTTCGATTTGAGCCAGGCCGTGACAGTTGACGACCTTCGACCGGCATTTGCCGACGGCGCGTGGCTGCGGTATCTTCTCCCCATGGAGGCCGCCTTGCCCGGTTGGCCGGCGATACAAGTGGGCGAGGCCGGCGCCGCGCGAATCCGTCAGGGTCTGCCTGTCCCCGCATCATCCGATGCCGCTGCCCGCGCCGATAAGGGCGTCGCGCGCGCTCACGGCCCCGACGGGCGGATGATCGCCGTTGTCGAGATTGACGTGGCCGCCGGAATGTGGAGACCGAGAAAAGTATTCAAATGATCCACGTCCACTCCCTCGAAGGAGTTACCCTCGATCGCTCGTCGTATGTCACGATTGGCGCGTTCGACGGAGTGCACCTCGGCCATCAACGGTTGATCGGAGAGATGGCGCGTGCGGCGCACGCGGCCGGATGCGCGGCCGTCGTCGTCACTTTTTATCCCCATCCTTCGGTCGTGCTCCGCGGCCGCCGGCCCTCGTTCTACATCAACAGCCCCGATGAGAAGGCTGAACTGCTCGGCGCGCTGGGCGTGGATTGGGTGGTCACGCATCCCTTCACGCTGGAAATCTCGAAAATCACCGCCGCCGATTTCGTGGATCGCCTTCTGACTCACCTGAAGATGGTCGAGCTGTGGACGGGCGAGGACTTTGCGCTGGGTCACAATCGCGAGGGCAATGTTCCGTACCTGCGCGGGCAGGGCGAGGCCAGGGGCTTCCGCGTTCGTGTTGTCGAGCCGCGCGCTCTCGACACGGCCATCATTTCAAGCAGCGGTGTCCGGGCGGCGCTGCAGAGCGGCGATGTTGCGTTGGCCGCGAAGTTTCTTGGCCGCCCTTTTTCGGTGTCGGGGCGCGTCGTCGCGGGCGCGAAGCGCGGGAGGGTCATCGGCATTCCGACGGCAAACCTGGAGGTCTCCGAAGATCGCGCTTGTCCGGCGAACGGTATTTACGCGTGTCGGGCGCGCATCGGAGATGAAACGTGGATGGCGGCGTCCAGCATCGGCGTCCGCCCGACCTTTGAACAGAACGGCGCTCCGACTGTCGAAGCGCACCTGCTCGACTTCTCCGGCGATCTGTACGACCGGACGCTGACCCTCGACTTCGTCGCCCGCCTTCGCCCGGAAGAGAAATTCGCCACCGTCGAAGCACTTGTCGATCAGATTCATGCCGACATTCGGCAAACCCGGCAATTGCTGAAATCCGTAATCCCCGACCTCTAACTCCTCATGTCCACCCGTTCCATCTACCTTCTTTCCTCTCGTGCCCTCAGCCCGGAGACGATTGCGGTCGCCTTTGCCAGAACCTCGCGCAGTCCCGAGTCGTTCCGCGAGATCGCCGAGGAACTAACCGAGGAGAAATCGGCGCAGTTCCACGAAAAGTGGGTCGTCGGCTACGGCCATTCGAGCGTGGCCGAGCATGCCGTTCTGCACATCGCCTTTGAAAACGTGTCGCGGCTGGCGATTGAGAGCATCGAATCAAACCGGCTGGCGTCGTACACCGAGAAGTCCACCCGTTACCAAAAGTGGGCCGCGGGCGACTACTATGTCCCGCGCGTGATTGCCGAGGGCGCAACCGCAGCGCTGTATCGCGAGACGTGCGATCTACTGTTCGCCACGTATCGTCGTTCGCTGGAGCCGGTGAAGGCGGTCGCCCAGGCTAAGTTCCCCCGCAAAGAAGGCGAGAGTGAGGCGAAGTGGGATGGCCGCTACCGCTCGAAGTATGTGGACGTTTGCCGCTTTCTATTGCCGATGTCGGCGCTGGCGAACGTCGGCATGACGGCGAACGCGCGCGTCCTCGAAAGCGCCATCCGCAAGATGCTTTCGCATCCGTTGGAGGAAGTGCGCGAGATCGGCGGGGAAGCGAAACAGGTCGCGCTGGCCGAAACGCCCACGCTAGTCAAGTACGCCGACCGCGTGCCGTACCTGGCTGAGTCAGAGGCAGCGCTGGCAAGTGGTGCGTGGCAAGTGGCGGCTGGCGGGGAGGGTGAAGCGGCAATCGCGAAACGTGAAGCGGTGACGCTCGTGGCTTGCGAGGCTGACGCCGAAGATCGATTCTTGGCCGCGTGCCTGTATCGCTTCGGCGGGACTTCCTTCGCGGATGCGCTGGCGGCGGTGAAGGGATTGGGGCCGGATAAGCGCGACGCGCTGGCCGCCGAGGCGCTGGGGCGGCTCGGCAAGTACGACGTGCCTCTCCGCGAACTGGAGCACGTCACGTATACATTCGACGCGCTGATGGATCAAGGCGCATACTTCGAAGTCAAGCGCCACCGCATGATGACGCAGACACCTCAGCGGCTAACCGCCCGGCTGGGCTACGCCGTGCCCCGCGCGATAGACGAGGCCGGCATCCGCCCGGAGTACGACGCGGCGATGAACTCAGCCGCCGCAGCCTACGAACGGCTCGCCGCCGACTTCCCTGAAGAAGCGGCCTATGTCGTTCCGAATGGCTTCAATCGTCGTCTGTTGATGACGATGAATCTGCGCGAGGTCTTTCACTTCTGCGAGCTGCGCGGCACGCCCAACGCGCACTTCTCCGTGCGCCGGATTGCCGGGCGAGTGTCCGAACTTGTGATGCAAGCTCACCCGACGCTGGCGCGGTTCATGCGGTGTCTTTGTGTCGCCTGCCCCCGTGTTGTTGCGGGGGTGGTGGTTAGAAAGGGCCGCGTGACCTGAACGCTTACGTTTCCTGAACGGAGACGCCTCGGAAAACTTCGAGGCGTTTACTGTTGCGACGCACAGCTAACTTTGGAGCGCGGCCTTCAATTGCGCGAGATGATCTTCGGCGTGGGCGACGATGAACGTCTCGACGATGTCATTCACGGTCATTTCGCCCCGGCGCGAGTGAATGCCCGCTTTGGCGCTTTCGGCAGACGACAGCCGCCGTATGGACTCTGCCGCCGCCCGCGTCTCCTCTTGCAACTGCCTCAGCAACTCGGTCGGGTCGGCAGACGCGCCGCGCTCGACGCCCGCCAGCCTCCCCGCGTCTTCCAGCGTCCGCCCGAAGCGAGGGGGTTCGCCGGTCGCATCGATCAGATCGCGTGACTGGGCGAGCCAAAACGGAATCATCTCGACGAGATGGCCGAGGATTTCCATCGCGTTCCACTCGTCCTCGCCGGGCGCGGTTCTCAGCCGTGCCTCGATCTCGGGCCGGCGCAACAACTCTCGCAAGTGTTCCGCAACGCTTTCAAGCCGCCGGGCCTGAGCCTCGCCGCGGTTCGCATCGTTTGGATTGACCATGAAGTGCCTCCTCTGGCAGAATCATCAGCCGGGTTGCTCGGCAGTGACTTCAATCACTCGCCGTAGCCCAGCCGTTGGACTTCGGCTCCGTTCTTGCGCCAATCTTCCCTCACCTTCACACGCAACTGAAGATAGACCGGCGACTCGACAAGCGCCTCGATTTCTTTGCGCGCCTCGGTGCCAATGGCTTTAAGCATCGCGCCGCCTTTGCCGATGACGATGCCCTTGTGCGATTCGCGTTCGACGAAAATCGCGGCCTCAATGCGGATCCGGCCCGGATCGGTCTCGTCGAACTCCTCGATCTCGACCGCGATGCCGTGCGGCACTTCGCGGCGCAGAAGATTCAGCGCGGCTTCGCGCACCAATTCGGCGGACAGGTCGCGCAATTGCGTCTCGGTGATCTCGTCATCGGCGTACAGCGCCGGGCCTTCGGGCAGGGCGGCGACGATCATATCCATTAGCTCGTCGCGGTTGTCGCCGCGTGTCGCCGAGACGAGCATCCATTTAGGAAATCCCAAATCCCAATTGCCAAACTCCAAACCCGAGGCCGGGGATGGCGGGGGAGCCTCCGAGGATGTCTTGAGCAAGGCGCGATACGAATTGGTGTGCTCAAGAACGTCAGAGGGCTTGAGCAGGTCGCTTTTGTTCAGGCCGAGGATGACCGGATGATCCGGCGCGTGCTCGCGGATCAAGTCTGCGATTTGCCGGTCTTCGGGCGTCGGCGGCTGGGACACGTCGGCCAGAAACAGGATCGCGTCGGAGTCGGCCAGCGCACGTGTGGCGACGCCGAGCATGTAATCGCCGAGGGCGTGGCGCGGGCGGTGGATGCCGGGCGTATCTACGAAGATGATCTGCGCGTCGGGTCGGGTGAGGATGCCGAGTTGCCGGCGTCTCGTCGTCTGCGGTTTGTCGGACACGATCGCGATCTTCTGCCCGAGGTAGGCATTCATCAGCGTTGATTTGCCCACGTTCGGTCGTCCGACGACGGCGACGAAACCTGCCTTCATTGACTTCAACCGCCGCCCGTATGGTCGCCTGAGTCGGTGTGCCGAGATAGCCGGTGCCTGCGCCGGCCAGCGCGGCGAGGGCGATGCCGCCGACGCCGAGACAAAGACCGAACCCCAGGCCGCCGAGCCAGAAACTAGCCTGCACGATCGGATCGGCGCTGGATGGGGCAGTCCCGAATATCGTGGGCAGTTTGCCAACTTGAACGAGAGCCAGGGCAATTGCCGCGCCAAGGAGTTGGCCGACGAAGACGAGCGCGCCTGCGGTAGCGCCCGACACGGCCCCGAGACGCGCGCCGTCACTCTTGGCCGCAGCTTTTTCGGATTGTGCCGCGAAGAAGCCGGCGGCGGCTCCGGCAAGCAATGCCATCACCGGGCCGCATAGCCCGAAGGCAGCGGCGACGAGGGTGTTGACCACGAGGCCGACTGCGCCAACGATAAGCCCGAATTTGATGCGAGGTGTCATCACGATCTTTCTGTGGAAATGATCGGGCTCACTTCTTCTCGCTTCGGTTGTACTCGGCCTTCACCGTGATCGCAATTCCGCCGCGCACCTTGAACGCTCCAATCACTTCGCACCAGTGCGGCCTGAGCAGCGCCACAAGGTCGTCGAGGATGACGTTCGTGACGTGCTCTTGAAATATGCCCTCGTTCCGGTACGACCACAGATAGAGTTTCAGTGATTTCGACTCGACCACCCACCGATCGGGGATGTAGTTGATCGTGATCGTGGCGAAGTCCGGCTGGCCGGTCATCGGGCAGATGCAGGTGAATTCGTCGGTGGAGAGGGTGACGACGTAGCGCCGCCCTGGATGGTGGTTCGGGAATCGCTCCAGTTTCTTGCTTGGCTGAGTCTTGCCCTGGCCGAGGAGGGTGAGGCTGGCGAGATCGGATTTCGTCGTAGTTTTCGTTAACGACATTCGATTGCCTATGGGCAGAGGGCTAACGACAGGGGTGAGTGACGGCCACTGACCCGACACCCAGCCGCGCGAACGCAAAGCCAATAATCCCGAATCGGCCTGGCAAACACAGTAGCTGTGGCCGTTCACTCGACCCCATGGTTAGACCTCCGTTACCAGTTGAGTAAGTAAACTGGCGCAAGTGCTGCGAGCGCCGCGGCCGCTTGCAGCGCCAGCACCGGCAGCGCAGACCGTGGACTCTGCGGTAGCCAGCGGATCGCGAAAAACGCAACGATCGGAATCTGTGCAGCCATCAGTAGCTGCCAAAGATGCGCAGCCGTGCCCTCGTCGGCCTCACGAGCCGCGCCGGACATGATGATGTGAACAAGCACAATGGCGAGCGCGGCAAACGACATCGCGACCGGAACAAAGGCACTCGGCCGATTAATCATTGTTCTGAGGTTCATTTCGTCTCCAGCATACACTAGCAGTTTGTCGGAGAAACAAAGGTGAGG
>JACQED010000370.1 GCA_016200785.1 Chloroflexota bacterium | reverse complement strand
TGGCGAAAATGCTCCCTGAGGAACTGCGAGAGGTGCCCCTCTTTGATGGCCTGACCCCGGCGCAAATGGCGCGTCTGGCGCCGCTGTTCAAGCGCGTCACATTCGCGGCCGGTCACGCCATCTTCGCGCAGGGAGATCGCGCCGAGACGGTCTTCGTGCTCGAGCACGGCGATGTCGAGATTCGATTCCGGCCGGACGATGGCGATTGGCTTCCCATCGCCACAGCCCGTCCCGGCGGTGTAGTTGGGTGGTCGGCCGCGCTGGCGCGGCCACGTTATACCTCCTCGGCTGTTTGTGTTACGCCCGTGCAGGCCGTCGCGATTCGGGGCGACGAGTTTCGCGGGGTGGTCCGCTCCGACGCCGATCTCGGCGTGCTGTTGCTGGGCCGCATGGCCCTCACCATCGCCAACCGGCTGGCCGGGGCGCAGTTGCAGATCGCGCGCCTGATCCACGAAGAGGTCGGCTACGCCGACGTCCGCAATTCAAGTTGAAAAGAGAGGCTAAGCCGTTCAATGACTCGTGAGCGCATCCGCCAGCGCCGCGTCCAAAGTTTGATTCGCGCAATAGGGTGGGTCGCCGGGATCGCGGTGGCCGCCGTGATCGTATTGATCGCGCTCGGCCCGAAGCCACTGCCCACAGTGACCATCCCGACGGAACAGCCGCGGCCCTACGCTGGGCAGGGCAAGACTCTCGGCAAGTCCGACGCTCCGGTGGTTTTCGAAGAATACTCTGACTTCCAGTGACCGTACTGCGGGCAATTTGCCACCGGCGAGTTACGCCGGATAGAGGAAATTTACGTCGCAACGGGCAAAGTCAGATTCATCTATCACCACATGGCGTTCATTGGAGAAGAATCGATCCGGGCCGCGGAGGCCACTGAGTGCGCCGGCGAGCAGGGCGCGCTGTGGCGATATATGGATACACTGTTCGCCAATCAGCACGGCGAGAATCAAGGCGCTTTCGCGGATCAATATCTCAAGGCCTTTGCCTCGGAGATGGGACTCGATCAATTGAAGTTCAACACCTGCCTCGACTCACGCCGCTATCGCACGGCGGTTCTGCAAGAGACACAGGAAGGCCGCGCGCGCGGTGTACAAAGCACGCCGTCTTTCTTCATCAATGGCGAGTTGATCAAAGGGCTGCTGCCGTTCGAGGGATTCAAAGAGAAGATCGATGCGGCGCTCGGAGGTTGACCCAGCGTGAAAGGCAGGTCGAATATTCCGACCGGAAGCGCGACGGGCTGGCCTCGCCTGCGGCTGGCTATTTTGGCGCTCAGCCTGTTGGGGGTCGGCATCTCGCTCTATCTTTCGACCGTCCATTACGCCAACGTGCCGCTGGTGTGCCTCGGCGCAGCCGGCTGTGAGACGGTCAACCACAGCCCCTATTCGGAAGTTGCCGGGATCGCCGTCGCACTGCTCGGCCTCGGCGGCTACGTCGCGATCCTCGGATTGCTGTGGGCGGAGAATCAAGGCGTCGTCAAGAACGACGAGGCGGCGCTGGCCCTCTTCGGCGTGTCGCTCGCCGGCGTTCTGTACTCGGCTTATCTGACCTACGTCGAATTGTTCATCCTCCGCGCCATCTGTTCTTGGTGTGTGATCTCGGCGCTGGCGATGACGGCGATCTTCGTGCTGGCCGTCGTGCGCCTGCGCGACGCGATCGACCTGGATGCGCCGGCTGTGACGAAGGCCGCCGCGAAGAAAAAATAGAGTTGATGTAGTTTCCCCTTGTCCTCTTTCGTGGTAAACTCACAGGCGTGCTCAAGACCGCCGCCAACGGGGTTCGGTATCACCAGTTCGAGATTCTAAATCGAGAGGACGTCGTTCATGGCGTCTTCGCCCGCGTGGGCGGGGTCAGCCCCGCCCCGTGGGCCGCGCTCAACGTCGGCGGCAGTATCGGCGACGAGCGCGAGCGCGTGATCGAGAATCGCCGTCGCTCATTCGAGGCCGTCGGCCTTCCGTTCGAGTCCATCGCCGACCTCTGGCAGGTTCATTCGGCGGACGCGATTCGCGCCGACGCGCCCAAAGGCGCTCTCCCTTACCTGGGGAGGGCCGACGCGCTGGTGACGGATCGGCCCGGCGTTTCCTTGTATCTTCGCTTCGCCGATTGTGTGCCGATCCTGCTGTGCGATCCGGTGAAGCGCGCGGTCGGCATTGTCCACGCCGGCTGGCGCGGGACGGTGATCGGCGTCACCGGCTCGGCGGTGCGCGCGATGACGAGGCACTTCGGTTCGCGCCCGGCCGACATACTCGCCGCCATCGGGCCTTCGATTGGCCCCGATCATTACGAGGTCGGCTCGGAGGTCGTCGAGCAGGTTCACGCCGCCTTTCCCGGCGCCAATGGGTTGCTGAAGAACGTAGACGGGCGGACGCATCTCGATCTGTGGCAGGCCAACGCGCGCGCATTGCGCGAGGCCGGCGTCGGGCAGATCGAAATCGCCGGGGTGTGCACGGCCTGCAACACGGATTTGTATTTCTCGCATCGCGGCGAGGCGGGCAAGACGGGGAGGTTCGGGGCGGTGATTGCTTTGCGGAGTGACGTGTGACGGGTGGCGAGTGACGTGACCCGGCATGCGGCGCTCGACGCACGTTACCTATGAGGGAACTGGCCGACAATCTCGAACGAGTCCGCGAACGCATTGCGGCGGCGGCGCGCAGGGTGGGGCGCGAGCCGGAGAGTGTGACGCTGATCGCGGTGACGAAGACACATCCCATCGAGGTGATCCGCGAAGCCGTTGCGCTGGGCGTCGCCGACCTCGGCGAGAATCGCGTGGAAGAGGCGATCCCGAAGATTGCGGCGATGGGCAAAGAGGGCGTGCCGAGGTGGCACATGATCGGCCACATTCAAAGCCGGAAGGCGCGCGAAGTCGCGGCGCACTTCGACACGGCGCACTCGGTGGACAGCGCGCAGCTGGCCGAACGCCTGAGCCGCTTCGCCGCAGGGAGCGGCAAATGCCTGCCGATATTCGTCGAGTGCAATGTGACAGGCGAGGCGAGCAAAAACGGCCTGCCCGCCGATCGCTTTGCCGATGATCGGACTCAGGCAGACGCTTTGACCGGCGACATTGAAAAGATGTTAGCCCTGCCGGGCGTGCGCCTGCGCGGCTTGATGGCGATGGCCCCGGTCGGCGACGCGCCCGAAGAGGCTCGGCCAGTCTTTCGGCAACTGCGGCGACTGCGCGATTTTCTCGCCGCGCGCTTGCCGCACGCCGAT
>JACQED010000373.1 GCA_016200785.1 Chloroflexota bacterium | reverse complement strand
TCGAAACCAGCCCGACGCGTCGGCGCTCATCTTGAATGCGGCGAAGACGACGACGGCCGCCGCCAGCCCAAGCGCGATCGGCCGGCTGAGCGGCGCGCCGGCCGTGGTGGTTTGCCCCTCGCGACGACGGCGAATAGCGATCGCGATCAATGCGATCAGGCTCAGAGTGCTGACGGCGTGCCCGGCTGTGCGCGACGGGGTGTCCGTGAAACGCACTTCGACGTCGTGAGGACCTATGGGCACTTTGAAGGTGATGAAGCCGTGGGGCGCTTCGACCACAATGGGAACCTCCTGACCGTCCACGTAGGCTTTCCATCCGGGAAAGTAAAACGTGAACAGTTGCAGCACAAACGGCCTGGTCGCGCCGGTTAAGAACCTGTCGTATGTCGCGCCGTGCGCTCGAACCTCAACCCCGGCAAATCCGGGGACGGTGGGCGCGTTCAGTTTGTTGATGACCGGCCGGCTGTAGTAGGAGTTGATGTACGCCATTTCGGGATTCGGCACGTAGACCACACCCACCGGCAGGAAGTCGCCAGACGAGGTCGTGCCGAGTGCGCGGCCGTTGAGTTCCTCGTTAATCATGCGCTGCGGCGTGATCACGCCGAAGTCTCCCCAACCCGGCGGATACATCAGCGGCGCCGCGCCGACGAGACAACCAGTCGCCAGAGCCACTGCGGCCGCCGTCTCGAGCCAGGGTCGGTCGAAAAGGTTGAGCCAGCGGAGGGAGGCACCGGCCAGCACCGCGAGGGCAAATGACGCCGGTCCCAGAAAGCGCGTAGGGAACTGAAAGAAGGACATCTGCGGGATCGATTCCCACACTTGAAGCGAAGCGCGAGTCATCAAATAAATGAAGCCCAGCCCGGTGAAGACGAAGAACAAGAGATCGATCCGGCGCGTGCGGGCGGTGAAGGCCGTGAGCGCGCCGAGCGCGGCCAGGAAGACTTGCGGCCAGCCGATGTTGAAATTGAAATCGGGCTGGGTCGCGCCGAGGTCGAATATCTTCGAGGGCGAGGCCAGTTCGCCCAGGCCGATGAAGTACCGATGGAAATCAAAGTAGCCCGGCCCAGCCACGTTGTGCAGTTGAATCGCGCTTCGCTCCAGCAGTACCGGCATCCAGTACAGCGCGGCGAGGCCGATGCCGATCAGTAGCGCGAGGCCAACCAGCCACACGTGCCGGCGCGGCGGCGGCGCCATCCCGTTCGGCGCGAGCGGGACAATCAGCATGGCCCACGCCAGCCACGCGACGAGCAGGCCGAAGAAGACGAGCGCCATGAGGGGATGCGTCAAGATCATTGCCGCCAGCGTCAGCGTCGCCGCGACCCAGGCCGCCGACCTCCCGCTCCGATACAGCCGGTCGAAGAGCCAGAACATCAGCGGGGCAAGGCCGATGGCGAACAACTCGGGCGAATCGCCGCGCGCATGGGGATCGATGTAAAGCACATAGGGCGAGAAAGTGAGCGCGGCGCTTGCCAGCACGCCGGCCGACGCGCCCCATCGATCGCGCACGAAACCGTAGACGCCGACTGCGCCGAGGCCGATCGCGAGCACGAACACCGCTTTCGTCCCGGCGACGACGTCCGTGCCGGTGAGAAGAGCGTAGTACGACGCGATGTGATAGGTCAGCGGCGCGTAGTAATTGAAAACGGGGTAGCCGTAGCCGTAGTAGAAGTCGGGCGCCCAGCGCGGCCAGAGGATGCCTTCGCGCAGTGAGAAGATGATCTCGCCGGCGCGATAGATGTGCAACTCGGCGTCGGTGAACAGGGGAAGGCTTGGCCGGCTGAGAAACGGCCAGGCGGCGGCGATCGCGAACGCGAGCGCCGCAATCAGGCCGGGGTCAACGGCGCGCGCGAGGCGAGACAGAATCGTTTTCAACTGAGCAAATCTGGAATTTGCTCCGGGTGAGCGGCGACTTTGACGCCGACCGCTTCGAGAGCGTTGATCTTGTCGGCGGCCAGCCCGGCCCCCCCTTCGACAATCGCCCCGGCGTGCCCCATACGCTTGCCGGGCGGCGCGGTCTGGCCCGCGATGAAGCTCACCACGGGCTTAGTCACGTGGTCGGCGATGAACTCGGCGGCGCGCTCCTCGTCTGTCCCGCCGATCTCGCCGATCATCACGATTTTCTCGGTCGCCGGGTCGTCTTCGAACATCGCCAACACGTCGATGAAACTCGTGCCGTTGATCGGATCGCCGCCGATGCCGACGCAGGTGGATTGGCCGGCGCCGCGCTGAGTGAGAGCGTGGATGACTTCGTAGGTGAGCGTGCCCGAACGCGACACGATGCCGACCGGGCCGGGCCGGGCGATATGCCCCGGAATGATGCCGACCTTCGCTTCACCGGGCGTCAGCAGGCCGGGACAATTCGGCCCGACAAGGCGCACGCCCATTTGATCCAGATAACGGCGGACGCGCATCATGTCGGCCACCGGCACGCCTTCGGTGATGCACACGATCAGCGGCAAACCGGCGTCCGCCTCCTCGAACATCGCGTCGGGCGCGGAGCGCGACGGGACGAAGATGACGGCGCAGTTCGCGCCGGTGGCCTCGACCGCGCTTTTGCATGTGTCGAAGACCGGCACGTTGCCACAGACCCATTCGCCGCCCTTACCCGGCGTGACGCCGGCCACGACCTGCGTGCCATAGGCGATCATCTGCTCAGTGTGAAACCTCCCCTCGCGCCCGGTGATGCCCTGAACGAGGACGCGGGTGGATCGGTTGACTAGAATACTCATGGTGAAAAAAACCCAACTCCCAATCTCAAACTTCAAACGCCGGTTGTCGCTCGCAGGGTTTGGAGTTTGAAGTTTGAAGTTTGGATCAGCCCTTTGCCGCCGCTACCGCTTTCTGGGCCGCATCGGCCAGCGACGTGGCCGTGATCATATTTGCGTCGGCCAGCAGTCGGCGGCCTTCCTCTTCGTTCGTTCCGACGAGGCGGACGACCATCGGGACTCTAGTGTTGACCTCGGCGAGCGCGGCCAGGATGCCGCGCGCCACTTCGTCGCAGCGAGTGATGCCGCCGAAGATGTTGAACATGACCGCCTTGACGTGCGGGTCGGCGAGAATGATGCGGAGCGCGGCGGCGACTTTGTCGGCCCCGGCGCCGCCGCCGATGTCGAGAAAGTTGGCCGGCGCGCCGCCGAAGAACTTGATGATGTCCATCGTCGCCATCGCCAGCCCCGCGCCATTGACCATACAGCCGATCTCACCGTCAAGTTTCACGTACGAGAGGCCGTACTTGCGCGCTTCGGTTTCGGCCGACGCTTCTTCGTCCATGTCGCGCATCTCGGCGAGATCGGGGTGGCGGAACAGCGCGTTGTCGTCGAGGACGATCTTGCCGTCGAGCGCTTGCAGTTGATTGTCGCCGGTAATGACGAGCGGGTTGATCTCCGCCAGCACCGCGTCGGATTCGACGTAGGCCTGATACAGCCCGGCGGCGATCTGTCCGAACAGTTTCCAGTGCTCGCGCGGGAGTTCGATGCCGGCGGCCAGACTGCGGGCCTGATAGTCGCGCAGGCCCAGGAAGGGATCGATGTGCTCGCGATGAATCTTCTCCGGCGTCAGGCGGGCGACTTCCTCGATCTCGACACCGCCGGCGGAGGAGGCCATCATCACCGGCTTGCGCGCGGCACGGTCGTTGGTGACGCCGAGGTAAATCTCGGCGCGAATGTCGGCGGCGGGATCGACGAGAACCTTGCGCACCGGCAGGCCTTTGATCGTCATGCCGAGAATCTGCGCGGCAGCTTCTTCGGCCTCTTGCGGCGACTTGGCGAGGCGGATGCCGCCGGCCTTGCCGCGCCCGCCGACGAGCACCTGTGCTTTGACGACGACTCGTCCGCCGAGTTCCTGAGCGATCTCGCGCGCCTCCAGCGCGGTGCCCGTTACCCGGCCTTTAGGGATCGGGATGCCGTGCTGGGCGAATAGCGCCTTGGATTGATATTCGTGAAGTTTCATGGGGAAGTCTTCAGTGGTCAGACTTTAGAGGAGCGGCGGGATTATACCATCGTTTCATTCGCCCTCTTTCGCAAGGTCAGAGCTGTTCCGTCGCCAAGATAGAATCGGCGTCTTCGAGTTCGCATTCCTGAAAGAACGGCCACAAGGTAACGGGAAAGCCTCGAGGAGTCGTCTCGAGCGGCACATACGGCGATCTCACATCATAGGAACTCGATGTGGTTCTTGAAATCGTCGGGGTCGAAGACATCGGCTATCTCTTTCAAACGACGGATACATTCCCCGAGACCGAGTTTCTCTTGATGCACGTAAACGACGCCGAAATGCTCTCTCTTGTGTTCGGCCCATTCGTGTGCCAGCTGCAAGAAATCGGCGTCGTGGGTAAAGATAACCGCTTGCTCACCAACAGCATACTCCAGTTGCTTTTCGTCCGTCAGACCGAGATTCTTCGCGTCAAGCGCTGACCATGCATTGACGTCACGGCGCTTGAGTCCGGCGGCCACTGCAACGTGAATACTCTCGTTGGTATAAATCCTAAGCGGCATTCCCCGTCCGCACTTTCGAGGAGTATTGCCTTCTCAACCTCGCAACGAATCTTTCCTCGGCCACGATCTCTGCAGTCAACGACTTCTGGTTTTCGTAGAAATAAGACAGGGCATCATGAACCTGCGCAAGCGTCACGTGGGGATGAGCATCAACAATCTGATCTGGGCTCCAGCCGAGGCGCTCATATTCTATGGCGATCTGCGTGATCTTTATGCGCGTCCCGACGATAACAGGCTTTCCGCCGCACACGCCTCTCTTTTGCTCAACGTACGGGTGTCGGATTCTGCGATGCTGGCCGGCAACTGGCGCTCTCATGTCCCACAATCTCCTGGCTCGCCTGACTCGGCTTCAGCCAATGGATGGCGAAACTTTACCATCAGCGCAAAGCAAAGTCAATCGGAGTTCACGGCAGTGCCGCAAACCTCATCACCCGGTTGTTGTTCGCGTCGGCCACCCAGATGTTGCCTGGCGCGTCGAGCGTGATGCCGGCGGGGAGGCCGAGGGTCTGCGCGTCCTGGCCGAAGTCGCCCCACGCCTCCACTGGCTTGCCGTCTTCGGTGAAGACCAGCACGCGATAGCCTTCGGGATCGGTGACATACACGCGGCCCTTACCGTCCACAGCAAGGTAAGGCTTGTTGTCAAGCGATTGGCCGAACCAGCCGTTGATCGGCCACTGTGCGAGGTACGAGTGATCCGGCTTGAACACTTGAACACGTTGGTTCCACGTGTCGGCGACGAAGATGCGGCCGTCAGCGGCAACGGCCACACCCACCGGCTCGTCGAACTGGCCGTCGAGCGAGCCGGGCGAGCCGACCTGCCCGAGCGCGTTGCCGTCGGCGTCGAAGACGAGGATGCGCTTGTTACCTGTGTCGGCGACGTAAACGCGATCCTGTGAATCAACCGCAAGGCCGCGCGGGCCCCACATCGCGAAGTTGTTGCCCTCGCCCGTGCCAAACGTGCCCCACGTGGTCAGGACGTTGCCGTTCGCGTCGAATTTCTGGACACGGTGATTCCACGTGTCGCTCACAAAAACGTCGCCTTTTGAATCCACCGCGATACCCCACGGCTCGTTGAACGTGCCGGGGGCGGCAGTGTTCTGCGCGATGTCGCCGAACGATCCCCACGCGAGCTGGAGCTTGCCGTTCGCATCAAATTTCTGGACGCGGTGATTGCGCGTGTCGGCGACGTACAGCGATCCATCCGGCGCGACGGCGAGGGCGCGCGGGAACGAGAACTGTCCCTGCCCCTGCCCGGCCGAGCCAAAGACGACGTCGGCGGCGTGTACCTGCTTGAGATTCTTGAAAGGGTCCTCGGGCACGGCCTCGCCAAGTTGAGTCGGGCCGACGCCGTAATTCCAGATTTGCGCGGCGATGTCTTTGCGGATGTAGAGTTTCATCCGGTCGGCGACCGGCCAGCGCGACAGGCTGTAGTCGGTTGCGGTGAGTTGACCATACTTGGTGTAGTCCCGCGCCCACCAGATGTTCCACAGCGCCTCGCGCCATTCCGGTTTGGTCAGCGCATCTTTTATGCGCGTGCCGTCGAGATTGAAGTACTCCTGCATCGGCCACCACATGCGGATGTATTCATACGAGTAGTAGCGGTTGCCGAGCAGGGGCTCGACCTTCGCCCAGTTGCTGTCACCCGCCACGACCACCGGAACGTCGAGGCCCTCGCGCGTGGGTTGAGCCCCGTAGAAAACTTGATTGGCATAGTTGCGGAAATACCACGTCATCGGCCAGGAGACGTCGTCGTCGTAGGCCACTCTGAGGTCGAGTCCATCGCTCGTGCGGCGCGAGATGTCTTCGATTTGCGCCATGACGGTTTTTACGGCGGGCGCGCCGTGAGCGTAGACCAGATACTCGGTCGCCTCGTCGTACCTGACGAACGAGGCGATGATCGCCACACGCGCGGTGAGAAGGGTGAGAAGCGCGACGACGCTCAACCCGGCGACTTGCGCGAGCGGCCGCCAGCCCGACCGCCGGCCAACGAGGACCAACCCGACTGCCGCTATCCCGGCAACCAGCAGGGCCGACAGGAATCCGAACGTCGTTTGCAGCTGGCTCAGTTCTTTCCCCTGGAACGGGGGCGTCGTGCCCAACAGCAAAAGCAGTGCGGATACAGAGGCAACGACGAAGACCGGCAGGAGCGCCGCCGCGATCCATCCGCCGCGTTCGCGCACCGCCGTCCAGTCGGTTTTGTCGATCATCGTGCCGAAGAACCAACCTGAGAGAAGAATGAACGGCAGGGTGATGTGCGTCGTCAGCCACGGCATCTTCTCGCCGGCGATGCTGAACGCGACCACACCCGCCACCGACCAAAAGGCGAGGAAAGGGATGGCGGGGAAACCTTCGCGCCGGACTGCATCGCGCCCGGATGAAGCCTCGCGCCCATCAGGCGCTGCTACATTATCAGGCGCTCCGAAGTTGTCCGGCGGCGCTACATTTTCATCACCAGACAGCGCCTCCACGTCACCGGACGGCACAACGCTCGATTCGGCTGGAACGTCTTCGGCCCTGATCCAACGAATGAGTCCGTAGATCATCGCGCCCAGCGCGCCAAAAGCCGGCAGGAACTCGTAGATCGGGATCTGGACTAGCACGTAGTAGTACGGCGGCTGATTGCC
>JACQED010000372.1 GCA_016200785.1 Chloroflexota bacterium | reverse complement strand
TCAAGTCCGCCATTCGCGACGACAACCCGGTGATGGTCATCGAGCACAAGCTGCTCTACCCGACCAAAGGCGAAGTGCCCGACGGCGACTATACCGTGCCCATCGGCAGGGCGGACATCAAACGCGCCGGGAACGACGTGACGATCGTCGCCCTCTCGCGCTCCGTGTTGCACGCGCTGGCCGCCGCCGACAAACTTGCCGCCGAAGGAATCTCAGCCGAGGTGATCGATGCTCGCTCGATCCGCCCGATGGATGTTGAGACGATGGTGAATTCGTTGAAGAAGACGAACCGGATGGTGCTGGCGCACGAGGCGGTGCAGTTCGGTAGCATCCTCAGCGAGATTTCGGCGACAGTGCAGGAGATGGCCTTCGACTATCTCGACGCGCCGATCGCTCGTGTGGGTGGCGCCGACAGCCCGCTGGCCTACAGCCTGCCGCTCGAAATGGCGCAGTTGCCCGACCCGGAGAAGATTGTTGCGGCGGTGAAGAGCGTGATGTGATGGAAAGGGGAGTTACAGATAGTCTTTGAGGTGATGCTCGACGGCGAAAGCGGCGGCCTCGGCGCGGTTGGACACGCTCAACTTTGATAGAATACTGCTGACGTAGTTGCGCACCGTCCCCTCGCCGAGAAACAACGCATCGGCGATCTCGCGGTTCGTCTTCCCCTCGGTGACCTGCAACAGCACGTGCATCTCTTGCGGCGTGAGCGCGGCGAACGCCGACGCTTCCTCTTTGCGCACGGCCTTGCGGACTTCGGCGAAGACGCGCTGGGTGAGCGCGGGATCGAGTGAGGCCTCACCGCGCCCCGCGGCCTCGATCGCGCGCACCAGGTCTTCGCCGCCGATCTGCTTGAGCACGTAACCGGCGGCCCCGGCGCGGATCGCCGAGAACAGCATCTCGTCCTCGGCGTACGAAGTCAGCATCACCACTTTGGTATCGGGCAACTCTTGTGTGATTTGCTGGCAGGCCTCGATCCCACTGCCGCCGGGCAAACGGATGTCCATCACGACGATGTCCGGCTTGTGGACGACGGCCTTCTTCACCGCTTCGGTCGCGCTCCCGGCCTCGGCCACCACCTCGAAGCCGGGGTGCCGTTCCAGTAGACTTTTCAGACCCAAACGAACCACTTCGTGATCGTCAACGAGCATGATGCGTAGGTGCGTCATGCCCCTATTGTACCGCGTTGCGTAGATTTTTGAAAAGTGGGGGGCAATCGCGGGTGATGCGCCTTCGCGTTAAAAAGCCCCCGCCGGGGCGGTGAGGGGGGAGCCCGGCGGGAGCCTTCGCCAAAGGAGGAGACAGCGATGAACTTAGGGCCGTAACCCTAATTCTCGTCTCCGAGCGTCAATATATCTCAAATGGCCTGGCCGGGTAATTGATACGTGTCATGTCTTGAGGTGACAATGATCACCCCCACCACGGTGCGGAGACCGCTTCTCGGCAGAATTGCGCTACGGAGGTAGAATACAGAGCAAGTTGCCCGGATTTGCGTCGACACATACAATCACTCCGAGTTAAGGGCCTTCCGAGTGTGATGACTATACCACCTCACTCGTCTGGTGTGTACCAGATACTCTGCATAGCGAACGGGAAAATCTACATCGGCAGTGCAGTCGATCTGCGCCAACGCTGGGACCAGCATCGCAGGAGTCTGCGTCGTGGCGATCATCGGAACGCTCACCTGCAAAGCGCATGGGATAAGTACGGTGAGGAGAACTTCGAGTTCTCTATCCTAGAGTTTGTGGATGAGTCGGAACTGTTGAGCGCCGAACAGTTATGGATTGATGGCACTGGGTGCGCCGATAGAGAAATTGGATTCAATATCTACGACATTGCCGGTTCGCCCGGGGACGCGAACGCGCAAGTTTGGGAAGGTTTCACCGATCCTGACGGTAACGAAGTCATAATCACGAATCTCTATGACTTTTGTCGCCAACACGGCCTGGATTATCCATCGATGCACAGATTGGCGATGGGAAACAGCAAATTGAAGTCTTACAAAGGCTGGATGCATCGGAACAGTCCTCGCCAGCGAAACTACGTGAAAACTTACGACGGATTTATCGACCCTGACGGTCACCGAGTGGAGCCAATTACCAATCTTGCCGCCTTTTGCCGCGAACATGGGCTGGACAATACCCATATGGTAGCCGTTGCGCACGGCAGGATCTACAGTCATCGGGGTTGGACTTACGACAATGATAGAGAGAGGCTTGGCCCGCCCAATACGTATGCCGGTTTTGTAAGCCCGGATGGAAATCGGATCACCATCACCAACCTAGACGCATTCTGTCGAGAACATGATCTGGGGGCAGTTCACATGCGTGAAGTGATGGCGGGGCGGCGAAAAAGCCACAAGGGTTGGACGTGGGAGGACGAGGATGAATAAAGTGAAAAACAAATCCGAATCTGCCAAGTATGCGAACCGCCTCATCCACGAAACCAGTCCCTATCTGCTTCAGCACGCTCACAACCCGGTGGACTGGTATCCGTGGGGATCGGAGGCACTGGAGAAAGCGCGACGCGAAGACAGGCCAGTGTTTCTCAGCATAGGATATACTGCCTGCCATTGGTGTCACGTCCTCAACCACGAGTCTTTCGAGAACCCCGAGGTGGCCGCGATCATGAACGAGCACTTCGTGAGCATCAAGGTGGATCGCGAAGAGCGCCCCGACCTCGACGACATTTACATGAACGCAGTGGTCGCGCTGACCGGGCAGGGCGGCTGGCCGATGAGCGTGTTCCTCACGCCCGACGGCGTGCCGTTCTACGGCGGCACATACGGGCCGCCGACGCCGCGCGGCGGGATGCCCGGCTTTGTGAACGTCCTGCTCGGCGTCGCCGACGCGTGGGACAATCGGCGCGACGACGTACTGCGCGGCGGCGCGAGTGTTCTGCAACACATCCAGCCGATCGATCTGCCTCGACGTGCTGGCGACGTCATGGAATTGAGTGATGGGATTTTGAAGGCGGGGGTCGAGTCCGCGTGGCGGCAATTCGACTGGCGCAGCGCCGGGTGGGGTGGCGCGCCCAAGTTTCCGCAAGCGATGACGATCGAATTCCTTCTGCGCTACCATCACCGCAGCGGCGAATCGCTCGCGCTTGAAATGGCGGCGAAGACGCTGACGGCGATGGCGCGCGGCGGTCTGTACGATCAACTTGGCGGCGGCTTCCACCGCTACGCCACCGACAACGTGTGGCTCGTGCCGCACTTTGAGAAGATGCTCTACGACAACGCCCAACTCGCTCGCGTCTATCTGCACGCCTTTCAAGTCACGGGCGATGGTGATTACCGCCGTGCCGTCGAAGAAACTCTCAAGTACGTGATGCGCGAGATGACGGATCCGGCAGGCGGCTTCTATAGTTCGCAGGACGCCGACTCGGAGGGCGAGGAGGGCAAGTTCTTCATCTGGCAGCCGGCGGAGATTCGCGCCCTCCTCGGCGACGATGCCGCGCTGTTCGTGGATGCCTACGGCGTGACGGAACGCGGCAACTTCGAGGGACGCAATATCCTCAGCCTCGTCTCGGACCCCGCGACCCTCGCCCGCAAACACAATTTGGCCGAGGACGAAATGGAGGCGCGCCTCGCCGCCGCGCGGGCGAGACTTTTGGCCGAGCGCGAGAAGCGCGTCCACCCCGGCGCCGACGACAAGGTACTCGCCGGCTGGAACGGGCTGATGCTGGCCGCGTTTGCCGAGGCCGCGCGAGTCCTGCGGGACGAGTTGTATCGCCAGACTGCCGAGCGGAATGCCGATTTCATTCTGCGCGAGATGCGAACGTCCGCCGGACGACTTTATCGCACGTGGCGCAAAGGCCGGGCCAAACTCAATGGTTATCTCGAAGATTACGCGAACTTTATCGAGGGCCTGCTGGCGCTGTACGAAACGACGTTCGACGCTCGCTGGTTCATCGCCGCCCGCGAGTTGGCCGACAGCGCCATCGAACATTTCGCCGATCCGAACGGCGGCTTCTTCGACACGAGCGACGACCACGAAACGCTCGTGACGCGCCCCAAGAGTTTGCAGGACAACGCCGTGCCCTCGGGCAACGCGATGATGGCGACGGTTCTCCTGCGCCTCGCCGCGCTGACCGGCGAGGGCCGTTACGCCGATCTTGCTGAAGGAGCGCTTCGCCCGATCCAGCCTCTCCTCGCCGAACACCCGACCGCCTTCGCCCAAGGGCTATGCGCGCTCACCTTCGCCCTCGGCCCGACGAAGGAAATTGCGATCGTCGGCGACCCGAACGACGCCGGCACGCAATTTCTGCTCGACGCGACGTTCCGCAAGTATCGCCCGTTTCAAGTCGTCGCCCTCGCCCGCCGTGATGAGACCTCGCCCATCCCGCTCATGGCTGGTCGCGAGATGAGAGATGGCAAGCCGACCGCCTCCGTCTGCCTCAACTTCGCCTGCCGCTTGCCCGTGACGGATGCGGGCGAACTCGAAAAGCAGCTGGACGAAACACATTTCTGATTGCTGATTGTTGATCTCTGGTTGGCGTTCCCCAATCGGCATTCAGCAATCAACAATCAGCAATTGTCAACGGAGGCATCATGGACTTTCGCCCCCTCGGCTCCACCGGCGTCAAAGTTTCCCCCCTCTGCCTCGGGGCGCTGAACTTTGGCGGCGGCGCGAACGAAGCCGATTCGATCCGTCTCATCCACGCCGCGCTCGACGCGGGGATCAATTTCATTGACACGGCGAACAGTTACAACGCCGGCGAGAGCGAGCGCATCGTGGGCAAAGCGCTGGCCGATGGTCGCCGCGACAAAATCATCCTCGCGACAAAGGTTCACTTCAAGACGGGCGATGGGCCGAACGACTCCGGCAACTCGCGCCTCCACCTCTTGAAGGCTTGCGACGACTCGCTTCGCCGCTTGCAGACCGACCACATTGATCTCTATCAGATTCATCGCCCTTCGCCCGAAATCCCGGTGGAAGAAACCCTCTCCACGCTGACCGATCTCGTGCACGGCGGCAAAGTGCGCTACGTGGGTTGCTCGACGCATCCGGCGAGGATGGTGATGGAGGCGCTGGCGGTGAGCGAGCGGAGGGATTACATCCGCTACGTCACCGAACAGCCGCCGTACAATCTGCTCGACCGCCGGATCGAAAACGAACTCGTGCCTCTCTGCCTGCGCTACGGCATCGGCATCCTTCCGTGGGCTCCGTTGGCGCAGGGCGTTCTCGCAGGCCGTTATCCAACGGGCGGCGAGTATCCGGCCGATTCGCGCGCGGCGCGTCTGACCGGCAGCGTCTACGCCGAGCGCGTGACCCCGCGTGGCATCGAGGCCGGTGACAAGTTCACCCGTATCGCCCGCGACCGAGGCCTCACGCCCGGACAGTTGGCCTTGCTGTGGGTGAAAGATCAGCCCGGAGTCACTGCTCCCGTCTTCGGCCCGCGCACGACGGAACAATTGACCGAGCTTTTGCCCGTGCTCGAAATGAAGTTGACCGACGAAGATCGCGCCGCGTGCGACGAGATCAATCCGCCGGGGAGCGTTATTGCAGATTTCCACAACAGTGCGCCGTGGATGAAAATGAAAATCAACTCCCAACTCCCAAATCCCAATGACCAATGACAGCCAGCTGCGAGGCGAGGCTCAAAGTGGCGGACCGGAGTCAGCGCACAAAGAAGGCGTGAGGCAGTCCGAATGGAAGACTTGAAGGTAATCCAGAAGCCGCTGAAAGAAAAATACCGAAGCGATCCGAATGCCTCGCGGATCACGCTCAAAGCGACCGGCGCTCGGACCAACTCCGCGATGTCGTGTTCGGTGGACATTGGGCGCGCTATCTACGCGGCTCAGGCCCACAGCGGCGTGGGCGGGGCGGGAAGCGGGGCGTGTTCGGGCGACCTTCTGCTGGGGGCATTGGCCGCCTGCGCCCAGATCACTTGCCAGATGGTCGCCGGCGCGATGGGCGTTCGGACGAACCGTATCGAAGTCACGGTCGAGGGTGATCTCGATCTGCGCGGAACGTTGGGCGTTTCCAAAGAGGCCCCGGTCGGCTTCGAGCATATACGAGTCCACTTCGACGTTGACGCCCCCGATGCGACCGAGGAGCAACTCGCCAAATTGCGCGAAAAGACGGAGCAGTATTGCGTGGTCATGCAGACGCTGACGCAACCTCCTCAGATTCGGACAATGTGGGGGCAGGCCACCGAGCCAGGCTAAAGCGACGAGATCAGGATAATTCGATGCCAGTTACGATCTACCGCGATCCCTCAGCCTTCGACGCCCTCGCTTCCGAATGGAACACGCTCGTCGATCAAAACCCCGCCCTCCCGCCGTTCATGCGCCGTGAGTGGCTCTCACTGTGGTGGCGCATCGTCGGCATCGGCGAGTTGTTCCTCGTGGCCGCGCGAGAAGATTCAGGACGGGCGATCGGCATCGCGCCGCTCTACGTCGATCCGTCGGACGGCAGGCGCGTCGTGCGGAACGTGGGATACGGCACGCCGTTCTACATGGACATCTCGGACTATCTCGACTTCATCATCGCGCCGGGGCGCGAGGCGGAAGTTTACGCGGCGATGCTTGAGGCGCTGTGCGGGCCAGACGCGCCCGACTGGGATCGGATCGAGTTGTGCAATCTGGCCGAGTGGTCACCACTTCTAACTGGGTTCGAGGCCCAAGCCGCGCAGCGCGGGCTTAAGATCGAGAAGTCACCGCTCTCGACCTGCCCGGCCCTGCAGTTGCCCGATTCCTTCGATGCCTATCTCGAGTCGCTCGACGCGAAACAGCGGCGCGAGATCAAGCGCAAAATGCGCCGGGCGGGCGGCGAAACCGAAGTGACGTGGTACATCGTCGGGCCGGAAAGAGACATCGAGGCCGAGGCCGGGGCGTTCATCGAGATGATGTCGATCAGCGGCAAGGGCAAGCACGATTTCCTCATCCCGCAGATGCGCGAGATGTTCCTCGAAGGCATGAAGGCGGCGCAGGCCAACGGCTGGCTGCAACTCGCCTTTCTTGAAGTCAATGGCCGCAAGGCGGCGGCTTATCTCAACTTCGACTATCACAGGCGCGTCTGGGTATTCAACTCGGCGATTGACGCCGAGGCCTCCGGCGGCATTTCGACCGGCTGGGTTCTCCTCGCCAATTTGATTCAATGGGCCATCGAAAACAAGCGAGAGTATTATGACTTTCTGCGCGGCGAGGAGGAGTACAAGTTGCAGTTTGGAGGCAAGCCGACGAGCATTTACAAAATGACCGTGAGGAGAGCGGGAGAGTGAGATGTGGGAGGTGATTGGTCAGAGGTTGGAGACTGGAGATGAGCGACATTGAGTGCGACTGAGGTTGGTGGCGCCGACGGCGTGGTAAAGACGGCGGCAGGCGGCGGGTTGGTGTGGGCCTACACCGGCATCCTG
>JACQED010000017.1 GCA_016200785.1 Chloroflexota bacterium | reverse complement strand
CACAACACACGGCGGCCATGATGGGAGTCATGCGCCAAGAAATCGCCCGCTTGAAAGCCGCTTTTACATTCTACGACACACCGTTTCCTTTCCTGGAACTCGCAGGGGAGGGCGGAAAAAACTTTTCTGGATAACTATATCCGGATCGGTTGCAACCGTGCGGTCGCCTTTGAATTCATTGCACCGATGACAGGCCAACCACAGGTTGTCTTGGATGGTCAGGCCGCCAGTGGATTCGGGGATCAGGTGATCAATTTCGAGCGGTGTTCCCGTGAGATGCTCGGCGGTTCGGCAATAGCCGCATCGCCCTCCGGCGTCGGCGCGCACTTGCCGCCGCATCTCAACCGGAATGTAGGTCACGCCGCGGATTCCAACTCGGCCAGTGTGGGCAGCCGATGGCCGCGCCACTTGAGGAGCACGTAGGCATAGGCCTTGCGGAGCATAAGTTGATCGGCCTCTTTGCGGAACACAGCCAGTGCCGCTTTTTCCCCCTCGGCGAGCGTCCCGGCGCGATTTTTCTCCAGCAGGCGGCTGTGTTCCTCGTGTCGTTCGGGGCTGACCTGGCTGCGAGCCACCTGCCACAAGGCCTCGTCACTCAGACTCTCCAGAGCCAGCAAGTCCTGCCGCATCTCCTCCGGCCAACTCTCGGGCAGAGGCGGCACACTCGTTTCGAGCGTCCGCGCGACCACTTCGTCCAGCGAATGCCGGGTCAATTCGGCCATACGCTGCAGGCGGCGGTATAGGTTCTGTGGGATTTGTATTGTCGTAGTTTGAGCGGCCACGGCAGACTCTCCTCCGCGTAAACGCAGTATACTCCAAGTGGCGTTCTGTGATCAACACCGCCAAAGTTCGCCCGGCGCAGGTCGGCCTCAACATTTCGACGACTATCAGTTATAATACCCCCACGCCGAAGTGGCGGAACTGGCAGACGCGCACGACTCAAAATCGTGTACCCGGAAGGGTATGAGGGTTCGATTCCCTCCTTCGGCACTCACCACCACAAACGCGCGGCATTCCACATGCCGCGCGTTTTTTTTGTTACAATGTCCCCCATGAGTCGCAACTTTCTCCGCGCCCTTGCGCTGGGCGGGATCATCGGCCTCGGCCTCGGGCTGTACTACGGCTGGGTCGTCAGCCCGCCTGAGCGCGTTTCCAGCGGCCCCACCGCACTGCGACAAGATTACAAAGATGATTACGTGCTGATGATCGCCGAGGCCTACAGCGTGGATGACGATCTGGCTCAAGCGAAAAGCCGCCTCGCCGCGCTCGGCCTGAAAGACCCCGGCCCGCCCGTGGCCGCGCTGGCCGAACGCTTGATCAACGCCGGGCAGGACAACGCCGACATCCGCCGTCTCGCCGCGCTCGCCGCCGCGCTCGGCCACACCACCCCGGCCATCGCGCCGTATCTGCCATGACGCGCCTCACCATTGCTCTGGTCATCGGTCTGGTTCTCGGCCTGACAGCCGGTCTTCTCTACGCCTGGGTCATCAGCCCGGTTCAATACACCGACATCAACCCTTCGGGATTGAACGCAGCACAGCGTGAGGAATACCTGATGCTGATCGCTTCGGGTTACGCGGCCGACGGCAACATCGCGCGCGCCAAACAGCGACTAGCCGCGTTGGGCGATCCCGACGTCGCGCGCACGGTGACGGCGCTGGCCCAACGCGCCGCCGCCGAGGGACGCTCTCCCGAAACCGTGTCCGCGCTCTCGGCGCTGGCGCTCGCCCTCGGCGTCGGCCCCGGCCCGGTACCCACCGCAGTCGAGATCATCACACCGACCGGCGCGGAACTCCCGACCCTTGAACTGCCGACGCCGACCGCCGCCATCACCCTCTTCGCCCCGACGCCGACGGGGACATCGGTTTACGAATACGAACTCGCCAGCGCACAAAAGATCTGCGACCCGCAATTGCCCGGGCCGATGATACAGGCGCAAGTTCAAACGGCGGACGGAAAACCGATCCCCGGAGTCGAAGTCGTGATCGCGTGGGACGGCGGGCGCGATCACTTCTTCACCGGCTTCAAGCCCGAACTCGGACTCGGCTACGGCGACTTCGCCATGACGCCGGAGACGACGTACTCCGTCTCGCTCGCCGCCGCCAAGAAGCGCGCGGAAGGCCTCTTCGCCGAGCCGTGTGACGCGGGAAACGGGAAGACGTTCTTGGGGGCGTGGTTGGTTGTATTCAGAAGATTGCCATGAGCCGAGGGAAGTGCTCCCCTTCTCCTGACGGGAAAGAGGATCGGGGCATGGGAAAGTGCGAGGTCCAAATCAAAGCTTACGCAGTTGGCCCGGCGAACTTAACTACAAAGCCACAAGGACACGAAGAAAGCCCTTGCGATTCCTTTGCCCGCACTGTGCGCGAGCACACGTGTGCCTTCGTGTCTTCGTGGTGACTGCTCGCCGCGAGCGTACTCTTCAAGTGCGTAACTCCTGTAGATTTAGCCGATTTTCTCAACTTCATTAGGTCTATATCCCCAAGAACGGACTCGGGTCTCTCAAGTTCCACGGCCACTGCCGATCGTTGCCGTCGGCGTCTTTGTCCACGTAAGTCACCCCCGGTTCCTTCATCGCAAAATGCAAATGGGGGCCGGTGGAGTTGCCGGTCGAGTCGGCCTTCATCAACTCCTGCCCGATGCGGACTTCGTCGCCGACGTTGACTTGCTTCGAGCCGGTGAGGCCGTGAGCGTAAATCAACTCGTACGTGCGGCCGTCGAGTTCGATCTTCTGGCGGATCGAGTATCCGTAGGCGCGGTTGTTCTCGTCTATGCGTGTGATCGTCCCGCTGTAGGCGGCGAATATTCTGCTTCCGTTCGAGGCTTTGATGTCCACCCCCTCGTGGCCGGGCAGCCCCCAGCGCGCGTAACTCTGCCGATTGATGCCCCAGCGTTGCGTGACCACATGAGATTCGGTCGGCCAGAAGAAAGGCGCGGACTGAGGCACGAGCACTTCGCGGTGTTCGGTGGCCACGTCTCTGGCGGCGGCCTGGATCGCGTCAACCAGCGATGGCTTGTTCATCATGCCCCATTCGTCGCGCGCCGGCCAGCGATAAAAGACGACGGCTTTCACTCTGTCCGAATACTTGATGTTCATCTCGCGCTCGAACGCGATCATCTCGCCGATCAGGCCGGCGTCGGTGTTGCGCCAGCCGAGCGGGCCGTTGGGCACCTGCCTCTCAGGATTGCACTCGGTGAGAAATACGGGCAGTGACTTGAACTGGTTCGGCGTCTTGTCCCACACCGCCTGCCATGCCCGCCAGTGAAGAGGCATAGCGGCCAGCGGCGGATCGCCATAGGTCGCCGTCGAGCGGACGAGCGTCTTGTCGTGCCACTGGACTTTGGCGTGGAAGGCCAGCCCGTCCGCGCCGCCGCGCCGCGCTCCGTCGCCGCGATAGATCGCCAACATCATTCGCGCCCAGTATTCGCGCGGGTTGGAGTTCGGCCCGTAATACGGATCGATCGCCGCCGGGATCAGCATCGCGGTTTTTGGAATCCGCCACCACACTGTGTTCCACAATTGCCCGTACTGTTCCGGCGTGATAGGCTTGCCGCCGTTCTCACCGCCCGGCCACTCGTCCGGGTTGTTCGGCTCATTGCCGAGGATAAAGGCATACGCGCCGGGAGAGTTTTTGATCGTCCCGACGACCGCGCCGGCGAAGGCGGCATACTGATCTTCGATGGGCAGTGTGCCCGCGCCGCCGGAGCCGTAAGTCAGGCGGACGATCACGCGAATGCCCTTCTCGGCCAGCGCCGTGTAACCGAGGCGGCGCGGCGTGAGACCCACATCGACCGTGTCAACGCACCAGCCGCGCAGGCCCTGATTCGCAAGCCACTCGCCGCCCTCGCGGTCGCGCAAGCCGAGCAAAGGAAAGGGATCGTGTTTCGGAGGCGCAACGAGCGGCGCAGGCTGAGGCGCGGGAGGAGGCGCGGGAGGTGCGGCGGCAGGCTCCGGGGCCGGGTGTGGAGGCACACGGGGGGTTGGAGGCTTCAAGGGCGCGGGGAGGTGCGGCGGGGGGAGAGGCGTGGAAGCCGCAGGAACCGGCACGGCGGGAATGGTTGCCGGGGCCGCGTCCATCGGGCCGAGGTCATCGTCGCTGACGGCCACGAACTCGCCGAAGGCCCGCCACGCCCCATCGCTCGTGACGCCGGCGCGATACAAAGTGATCAAGTCCGGCTCACGCGCGATGGCCTCGTCGCACCACGCCTTGAACTCGTCGTGATTCATTTGGGCCTGCCCTTGATTGTCCCAGTACGGCGCGAGGGCGGGCATGAGCGGATCGGCATAGTTCAATTCGACCTGGTGGCGGGCGTATTGATCGTAAGCGGCCTGCATCACGCGCTTCGCGGCGTTGGGCTTGTCGGATGGCAGAAGCTCGCCGTAGATCATCGGAATGAAACCGCCCCGGCAAATCTGGGCGAGAATGGTCGTCGGGATTTCGTCAATTTTCGTGTCGAGGCGCGGGTCGGAACAAAGATACAGCCGCGAGAGGTCCACGCCGATTGACTTCACCCGCTCGACCAACGCGCGAGCCGCGTCGAACTTGCCGTTGAGGCTGGCCTCGGCGTCGAGGATCATCGCCGCGAACCCGTCGGCCAGCGCCCGCCCGATGCACACCGCCTCGGCTTCGACGTTCTCCAGATAGTTGTACATCCACGCCACCGGGACAAGCCCGGGGACAGCGGCGACCTTGCGCAGAGCCTCGCGCGCCGGCGTAGCCGCATACGCGCCGCGATTGCTGACTTTGCACAGAATGTGCTTCGCGCCCACCTGCGGCGCGCGCTTCACCGCCTCGTCAACGTCGGTGAAAAGAGTCCAGATGCCTTTGCCGGAAAGTGGGGACATGGCTTGCTCCATTCAGGGAAAGGGAAATTGACGGCGTGCGGGAATGTCGGAAATAATACTCCCGCCTTTGCCCGAAGGCAAACGGAGTTACAATCCGGTGGTGCGCCGCCTCCTTGCTCTCGCGCTGATCTCCGCCGCCACGCTGCTCTACGAACTCGCCCTCACCCGCCTTCTGGCCGTGGCGCAGTTTCACCACTTTGCCTTCATGCTCATCAGCCTCGGGCTGCTGGGCAGCGCCGCGAGCGGGACGATATTGGCATTGCGACCCTCACCCCTCTCCCCTCTCCCGCTTCTCGCGAGAGAGGAGAGGGGTGAGGGCCTTGCATTCGGCTTCAGCCTCAGCGCAATCCTCGGCTACCTCGTCCTCAACTACCTGCCCTTCGACTCATTCAGCATCACCTGGGACAGCCGGCAGTCGTGGCTGCTGGCATTCAACTTCCTCGTCCTGGCCGTGCCCTTTTTGTTCTCCGGGCTGATGGTCGGCGCGGCACTGGTCGAAGAACCAAGCCGCGCGCACCAATTGTATGCCGCAAACCTGATCGGCTCGGCGGCCGGCTGCGCGCTCGTCGTGCTCGTGCCTCCCATGATCGGCGGGGAACGCACAGTCGTCTTTGCGGCGTGGCTGGGGGCGGGGGCGGGAGTGGTGAGTCAGTCGTCAATCGTCAGTGGTCAGTCATCGGTGATCAATGATCAGTCATCGGCGGCAAGTCGACACACACTGACCACTACCCACTGGTCACTGATCACTGCTCACGGGGCCCTGCTCACTCTGCTCACCCTCGCCCTGCTCTTCCCGCCTCCCTTTCTCACCCTGCGCCTCTCGCCCTACAAGCCGCTGGCTCAAGCGCTGCTTTATCCTGGCGCGCGGATCGCGTTGGAGCGATGGAGCGCGTCGGCGCGCGTGAATGTGGTCGAGAGTCGCGGCATCCGGTCTTTGCCCGGCCTGAGTTACACCTATCTCGCTCCCCCGCCGCCGCAGCACGGGCTTGCGATTGACGGCGACGCCCTCGCGCCAATTACCAATTACCAATCCCCAACCCCACAGGGGCGCTTCGCAGTCTCAGATCTCCAGTTTGTCGAATACCTCCCCGAATCCCTAGCCTTTTCCCTGCACCCCGGCGCGAACGCGCTTGTGATTGAGCCGGGCGGCGGCCTGGATGTATTGGTGGCATTGGCCTCCGGCGCGAGACACGTCACGGCGCTTCACGGCGAACCGCTAGCAGCGGAGATCAT
>JACQED010000381.1 GCA_016200785.1 Chloroflexota bacterium | reverse complement strand
GTGGCTGTTGGCGATGTCAAGCACTGCATCGTCGGGAAGGCCCGGATTGCTCTCGGCAATGTACACGACTGTATGACCGCCTTCGCGCAACTGGTCAACTATCTGCTTGTCAACGCCTTCGTCAGCCACGAGGATCATGCGGTCACCGGAGCAACCGGATAGATCACGTCGGCCCTCATTGCCTCAGCAGCAAAGGCCAACGCTGCTTGGACTGCCTCACGGGTTAGACGGGGATGCGCCGCCAGGATTTGCTCGTAGGTTTCACCGGCGGCGAGTTTTTCAAGGATCAATTCCACCGTGATGCGCGTGCCGACGATCACGGGCTTGCCCATCATTACGCGCGGGTCAGAAATGACTAGGTTCTGCATGTTGGCCTCCTCACTGATATGAATCATAATCTCAAACTTGCTCGGACCGTCTCGATCTTATCTCAATTACTGATTGGCTAACCTCAATTCGCCGAGGACTTCCTCCGCCCGATCGATCCTCACCACCTTCTCCGCCACCAACCGCCCTGCGACAACTTCTATCAATTCTCCCGTCGCCCCGGCGGCAATCGCGACTTGCCGGGCGTGCAGAGTCATGTGGCCGCGCTGGATGCCTTCGGTGGCGAGGGCGCGCAGAGCGGCGAGGTTTTGCGCCAACCCGACCGAGACGATGATCTCGGCTAACTCGCGCGCCGAGGTCACCCCCATCAGTTTGAGCGCGGCCTGCGCCGTCGGGTGCACTTTCGTCGCGCCACCGACCGTGCCTACGGCCATCGGCATTTCAAGACTGCCGACCAAATTGCCGTTCGCATCTCTGCCCCACGCGCTGAGCGAAGTGTAACGCCCGCTGCGCGCGGCATAAGAATGCGCCCCGGCCTCAACCGCTCGCCAATCGTTGCCTGTGACGATCACTACCGCATCCACGCCGTTCATGATGCCCTTGTTGTGAGTCGCGGCGCGGTACGGATCGGCAGCGGCGAACGCCCAGGCTTCGATGATTCTATCGCGCACGTTCTCGCCGGTGAATTCACCAAAGGCTAGCGAAGTCGGCGCGATGGCGCAGCGGGCGCGGGCCAGCCGCCGGTCGGCGAGGTTCGAGAGGATACGCAGGTGCACGCGGCCGCCGGTGATCTGCTCGACGATTGGCGCGAGGGACTCGCAGGCCGTGTTCACCGCGTTCGCGCCCATCGCATCGCGCGTGTCGTAGATGAGATGGGCGACGAGGAAGGGGCCAATGGGCGAGTCGGAGATCAGGCGCACTTCGAGATCGCGCGCGCCGCCGCCGAACTTCACGATGACGGGATCGATCTGATTCGCCAATTCGAGGATGCGCGCCTTGTTTTCAAGCAGCGCGAGGCGGGCCGAGGCCGGATCGGCAGCGTCGAGGATCTGCATCTGGCCGATCATCTGCGGCTCGGTAGTGTGGGCGAAAAAGCCGCCGCCGTCACGCGCCAGTTTCGCCATGAAACTCGCGCCGGCCACGACCGACGGTTCTTCGATGGCCATCGGCACGAGCACCTCGCGCCCGTTGATCAGGAAGTTCGTCGCCACGCCGAGCGGGAGGGCGTGCGTGCCGACGACGTTCTCGATCATGTGATCGGCTTGATCGGGCGAGAGGCCGCCCGTGCCGTCGAGCGCGGCGATTTGCTCGGCCGCCAGGCCCGCCCATTCGGCGATCGTCGCGGCGCGTTCGCGCAAGGATTTGTCGTAGAAGCCGGGGAGACGGGAGGTGCGGTCTGCGGAATCGATCATAAATTTGTGCCTGACAGAGGCGCGAAAACGGGCCGTATGGCGGTACGGCCCGAGGCTGAAGTGTTTGCAGGATATTACGAGGGGACTCTCAGGAACTATCAGAGTCCGATTTGCGCCGTTATATCTCGAAGATCTTATCCACCTGAATCTCAAATCCTTCCAGCACTTGTGAGCGCGCAGTTTCACCTGTGCCCCAATTGCCGAATTGAGTGAACTCGCCGTCCTGCAACACGAACACCTCGACGGTTTTGGCTCGATAGTCCGCCAGCCAATATTCGCGCACCCCGGCCTTTTCGTAGGCCTGAAACTTCTCGCGACGGTCAACCAGCCAATTGCTCGGCGAGAGGATTTCGACGACCAAGTCCGGTGCGCCCTCGATATGGTCCTCCCCGACAATGTTCAGGCGACCTTTGGCGATGAAGAAGATGTCGGGCTGGACAGGGACAGGCTGATTCGGAAGGCGAACGCCGACCGGAGCATACCACACTCGCCCCAGGGCCTTTGCCCGAACATGATTGTCCAGGCGCGTGGAAAGGTTGCCGGAAGTGGTTTGATGCCGGGGTCGTGGGGGAGGAGATATGTGCAATACTCCGTCTAGCACCTCGTAGCGGTAGCCGTCGTCGTCCGGCAGTTTCAGCCAATCTTCGTATGTCCACTCGCCCTGCGCCGGCGGCCATTGGCGGACAACCTGCGCCGGCGGAGGGGCTTCTAATACTTGAGGGCTCATGGCGGCCTCCGTGTCCATCACCGATAATATACCTCAGAAACCGCAAAAACGCAGGTAGACCTTCATAGATTCTACGTCAATCTGCTCACTCACCCGAAGGCGCGGCAGGGTGTAGATGTTTTCGAGAGAGTGCGTCACACCGGCATCGGTCGAAACCGCGCCCCAGAAGTTGAGTTCTTTGAGCATCGCGATGGCGTTGTCGTCGTACGCCCCAGCCGGATAGGCGAAGAAGCGCGCCTCGCGCCCGGTGTGCGCCTCTACGGTCTGCTTCGATCCGAGAATCTGATAGATGAGATAATCGCGCTTGCGGCGGCGCAGGTCAACGTGATCTTTCGTGTGCGGCTCGACGTCGTTCCCGGCGCGCGCCATCTCTTCGATCTGCGGCCACGTCATGTAGCCCGGCGTCCCGGCGTCGATGATGCCGGTCGCGATGAACAGCGTCGCCGTGTATCCATACTCCTTCAGAAGTGGAAAAGCGTAGCGGTAAACGTCGTCGTATCCATCGTCAATCGTGATGATCACCGGCTTCTCGGGCAAAGGCCGGCCGAGGGCGAGCCGGTACAAAAGATCGTACAATGAGATCGGCGTCACATCGTTCGCTTTGAAGTAAGCCAATTGCTCCTCGAAGCGTTCGGGGCTGGTCGTCAGTCCCAGCCGCAGTGTGTCGGCGTCAGCGGGCGGGTGACCGATGTGGTGATAGGTGAGGATCGGCACGCAGGCTTTGCGGTTCTCCGCGCCGGGGCCGGGGGTGGGGAATGGAGTGGGCGTGTTTGTAGGTGAGGGCGTCTGGGTAGGCGTAAACGTGGGACTGGGCGTGAAGGTCTGCGTAGGCGAAGCCGTAGCAGTGGCCGTGGGCGTCAACGTCGCCGTCGGAGTGGCAGAGGCCGTCGGCGAGGGGCCGGACGTCTGCGAAGGCGATGCGGGAGCGGTCAGGGTCGGCACGTTCGTTGGAGTCGAGGCGGGCGCGAGGGCCATGGCGGTCGCGGAAGCGGCGCGCTCGCGCAAGCCACTGGCCGTGACGCCGAGTAAAATGGTGATCAGCAATGTGCCGTAGAAAATTAAGGCCATTCGCTGAGGAATGGTGGGAGGCGCAGAGTTCATGGGGCGCGGATGATAACGGACGGGAGAGAGGGTGTCAAGAGAATGAGAAAATCCCAAATCCCAATTCCCAAGTTCCAATCATTGGTTCCTGTATGGCTGTGGAGAACAGGAATGGCGGGATTCGCGCTGGCGCTGATGGCCGTTCTCGTGGCGGCGATCGCTTTGACGCTGGGCGCGGCAGACCCGAAGCCGGTCGGTCAATTGCGATGGGATACGGACTTTCACAGTGCGAGCGAAGCGTGGTCGATCGAGTCTGCAGACGGCGCACAATGGATTTTCGGTCAAGACGGTGTGCGCGTCGCCTTCACGCGGAAAGACGCCGTTGCGCTAACCATCGGCGACGCGGCGCAGTTACTACGTTTTCCCGCTTCCCCTGACTCCTTTACCTTTGAAGTCAGGGCGGCGCAAATCGCAGGCGTGTCCGGCGCGCTGTACGGCATCATCTTCGACTTTGCCGATGCCCGCCACTATTCGGCATTGGTGGTCAATGGAAATGGTTACGCCAGAGCCTATCGAGTCGAGGGCGGCGTAGAAACCGATTGGTTTCCCCTCGCTCAGTGGCCGCCCGTCCAGGTCAGCGGGACCCCGAACCGGCTGAGGGTCGACGTCAACAGAGAAAAGGTGACGCTGCGGATCAACGACGAAGTATTGAGCGAGAGGGACGGGGAGGCGGGGGGCGGGGCGGGGCTGATCGCGCGAAGTTTCGCGCCGGGACAGGTCGTCCTGTTTATGCGGGCGAGGTTGTGGGCTCTCACCCCACTGGGCGCGGCGCAGGCAACCCCCGGCCCCTCTCCCGAAGCGAAAGCGCGTGCTTGGGGAGAGGGAAGTCCGGGCCGAAATCAAAACAGCCCCGTCGGCGTGGGGCTGTTGGCGAAGCTGAAGGTACGTCGGGCTTACGACTTCATCAGATCGGTGCCGAGGAAGTAGTCGAGCCAGACGCCGGCGAAGACGCCGTAGGCAACGAACAACAGGGCTGTGTTGCTCCAGGCAAAATGCTTGGGGTCCACGTTGAAAATAAGCAGAGTCCCGGTTGTCCCGGCCAGGCCGATCAGAATTGACATTACGAATAGAGCGATGCGCTTGGCGAGCATGAACCCCTCCTGAGGTCTTTGAGGATATGAACTTTCTCTTGCGTGTCGTTCGTGGCGAGGTTGCGGCGCGATTGTAGCGCAGTCGTATGGATGCGTCAAGCAATTTCAGGGCACCGGTTACGCCGACTGCTCCACGGGCAATGTGACGGTGAGCACTGAACCGCGAGCCGGCCATCGGTTGCGGGCTTTCACCGTTCCACTGTGGGCGCGCACAATGCCGGCGACGATCGACAGGCCCAGGCCGGTGCCTTTGCCGATCTCCTTGTGGTGAAGAATGGGTCGAACTGACCGGCTTGAACATGATGTCCGTGACTCCCAGTTGGCGCGCTTCGACCTGCGCCGCGTCGTCCATCAGCGCGGTGAGGACGATCACCCGGGCCTCCGGCTTCACCGCGCGGATCAGGCGCAGGGTTTCCATGCCGTCTCGATGCGGCATGTTCAGGTCGAGGACGACGACGTCGATCGGCGCGTCCATGACCATCTGCAGGCCGCGCACGCCATCCGGCGCGACGAGGGCCTGATAGCCGAGGTCGGCAAATTCGCGCTGGAGCACGTCGCGGAAGTCCGTTTCGTCGTCAATCAACAGAATTTTGGACACAGGCAGATGATAGCCGAATTAGGCCGGAACGAAAACGGGTGCGGCGTACTGCCGAAAGCCTGAAGCGTGATTTCACGTTTCGCGTTGCACTTCTCTCACATCCGGCAAAGCCAGAAACGATTCGCGCAACTCCGGCGTTGCAATGTGACCGGCGATGAAATTGACGATCTCGCTCGCGCGACGGCGCAGGGCGTGGGCTTCGGCGTCATTACCGCGCCGGGCCTCGACCTCGGCGAGGCTGGCGAGGAGGAGCCACAGACTGCGGCGTGATTCCAACGCCTCGGCTTCGGCGCGGCCTTCTTGCAGGCCGCCGCACGCCTCGTCAAGGCGGCCCAACGCCAGCAGGGCTTGGGCTTTGAGGCGCAAGGCATCCGGGATGAAGAGGCGCACGCCGCTGCGCCGCAGATTGCGATAGAGCGCGTCCATCGCCGCGATGGCGCGAGCCTGATCTCCTTTCATCAGCGCATATTCGCCTTCGGCGAGGGCCGCGTTCGCCCAGGCCGGCGGAAAGAAACTCAACTGCCGCATGAGATCCGGATAGTTTCGGAGTTCGGCCAGCGCGGCCTCGGCTTCGGCGAGGTCACCGCTTAAGAGGCACAGGCGGGCGAGGTGCGCCAACGTCCACGGCAGCGCGCGCTGGAAAATTCTCTCGGCTTCGGCGCGCGCCACGCGGGCCAATGCGAGTCCGCGCCGGATCGCGCCGAGCGAGGCGTAGGCCCGCGCCAGTTCGGCGCGGGTGGCGGTCAGCGCCTGCACGTGGCCGATCGATTCGCCGAGGGCGATGGCCTCTTCGGTGATGGCGATGCCCCGGTCCGGCTCGCCGCGCTCGATGTAGCACAAGCCGGTGATGAACGGGCCGTTCACCCTGCCCCAGTCGTTGCCGATCGAGGTGGCGATGCGCGAGGCTTCCTCCGAAAACGCCAGCGCCTGCGCGAAATCTCCGCCGTAAAAGGCGCCGACCGAGGAGAGAAAGAGATTGTCGGCGAGCATGGGCAGGTTGCCGAATTCGCGCCACAGTTCGCGGGCCTCGGCGTGTGCGGCTCGGGCGCGCTCGACGTCGCCGGTCTCCGAGTAGGCATAGTAGATGTCGTTCAGTGTGAAGGCGAGCTGCTCGCGCAAATTGAATTCGCGCGCGACGGCCAATGACCGTTCGCCGTAAGCCGCAGCCTGGCGCTCGTCGCCGCCGCCGAACACGATCAGGATCATCAGGTTCCAAAGTATTTTGGCCTCGGCCGCGCGGTCGCCGAGTTCAAGGGCGAGGTCGAGCGCTTGTCGCAACAGCGTCTGCGCCCGCGCCGGGTCTTGCACGAGGTTGGGCGTGGCGTGGATTTTGGCGCGGGCCAACAGCGCCTCCAGTGCCATCGCCCGGTCGGCGCGTTCTCGGGCCAGTTCTTCCATTTCGCCGTAGGCGCGCAGGGCCTTGTGGTATTCGGCTTTCAGTTCCAGCGCGCGGCCGAGGCCGGCGTAAAGGTGAATGATGTGTTCGCCGTCCGCGCCAAGAAGCCGGGCGACCTCCAGCGCGCGGGAGTAATGCATCACGACTTCGACGTTGGCATACACCCGCGCGGCGGCGTCGCCGGCCTGCGTGAAGTATTTCAGCGCGCGCTCATCGTCGCCGCCGCCGTAAAAGTGACGGGCCAGCACAGGCGCGAGTTCCTGCGAGGTGAGCCGGTCGGGGTACAAACGCTCCAGCGTCTCGCCCACCGCGAGGTGCAGTCCGCGCCGGTCGGCCTTCACCAGCGAGCCGTAAGCCGCCTCCTGCACCAGCGCGTGCCGGAAGAGGTATTCGAGTTCCGGCTCCGATTGAGCGAGGCGGACGAGGCCGTAGGATTCGAGGATGCGGAGTTGGTCGCCTATCATGACACTCGGTGAAAACTGACAAGGTGACAAGGTGAAAGGGCGAAGGGGTGACGTCGGTTCAGCGCGTCATCCGGTCGCCTAATCATTTTACGACTTACGCAGTTGGACTGTCGGAAAATCACGAATGACACGAATAGGCGAATATCACGAATAATAACATTCGTGTCATTCGTTCATTCGTGCCATTCGTGATTAAGAGGCCCTCGACTCTGACGCAAGTGCGTAACTCCTGCATTTATCACATGACTCACTTCAGGCAGACTCAGAAAAGACTCGCGCAACTCGGGCGTCGGCGTGTGGGCGGCGATGTATTCGACGACCTCGCACGCCTCGCGGCGCAGGGATTGCGCTTCGGCCTCGTTCCCGCGCTCGGCGGCGATCTGGCTCAGGGCGAAGAGGATCGGCCACAGCGAACGGCGCGAACCCAGAGATTGAGCGAGAAGGCGCCCCTCTTGCAAGACCTCGCCAGCCTCGTCGTAGCGGCCCTGAGTCAGGAGCGCCCGGCCCTTTTGATAGTAGGCGTCGGCGAGAAAGGGCCGCATGCCGAGCGCGCGAAGTTTGGCGGCGAGTTCGTCCATCAGAGTGAGCACGCGATCATATTCGCGTTTGGCGAGCGCCAATTCGCTGTCCGCCAGCCGGATCAAAGCGATCGCGTGGGGCAGCAGGCTGATCTTCTCGATGTCAGGATAGGCGCCGATCATGGCCGCCTCGGCGGCGGCGAGGTCGCCGCGCAGGAGGTAGACTGCCGCGAGCGTCGCGAGGCACATGGGGCGCCAGTTGGGGAGCAGCTCGTCGGCCTTGGCCAGCGCGGCTCGAGTCAATTCCAGAGAGTGATTGACTTCGCCCAGACCGGCGTACACCCATGCCAGATCACAACGAACCTCCACCATCGGGTGCACGAAGCCGGCCGCTTCGCCCAAGTGGATGCATTCTTCCATGGCCTCGATGGCTCGATCCGGTTCGCCCCACTCGGCATGGACGAGTCCCACCCAGTACAGGGAATACGACTGGCCCCACAGGTTGCCGATCTCGTGGCTGAGTCGGTGGGCCTCTTCTGACACGGCCAGCGACTGATTGTATTCGCCGGCCATCATGTGCAGGCCGGAAGTGCCGGAGAGATTGTCGGTCAACATGGGCAGGTTGCCGAGTTCGCGCCAGAGTTCGCGGGCTTCGCTCAGCGCCGCCCGGCCGCGCTCCAATTGGCCGACGGCGACGTAGTTGAGATAGATGTCATTCAGCGTAAAGGCCAATTGCTCGCGCAGGCCGAGCTCACGCGCCAGCGCCACCGACTGCTCGCCGTACTCCACGGTTTCCTGAAGGTGGCTGAGGAACTTATGAAGCAACATGAGGTTCCAAAGAATCTTCGCTTCGGCTGCGCGATCGCCGAGTTCGCGCGCGAGGCCGAGGGCCTTTTCCGAGAGGGCCTGCCCGCGCGCCGGGTCGCGGGCGACCATCGGTCCGGAGCGGAGCGTGGCGCGGGCCATGAGCGCCGCCAGTTCGAGCGCGCGGTCGCCGCACTCGAGCGCAGTGGCTTCCATTTCACGATAGTTGACCAGGGCCAGGTCGTAGTCTCCGTTCAATTCGAGGGCACGGCCCCGGCGGGTGTATAGGCGCATCAGCTGCCGGTTGTCCACCGGAAGGCGACGAGCGACTTCTAGCGCGCGAGCGTAGTGCATCACCGCCTCGACGTTGGCGTAAACGCGTGCGGCGGCATCGCCGGCCAGCGTGAAGTATTCGAGGGCGCGCGCGTCGTCGCCGGCCTCGTAGAAGTGGTGGCCCAGGAGCGGCGCCAATTCCTCCAATCGATCGGGGTGGGTGCGCTCAATCGCCTCGCCGACGGCGAGGTGGAGATACTTCCGATCCTGCTTGACGAGGGAGTGGTACGCGGCCTCCTGCACCAGCGCGTGCCGGAAGAGGTATTCGAGTTCGGGCTGCGCCTGGGCGAGGCGAATGAGGCCGGAGGATTCGAGGCGGCGGAGTGGGGCGGTGATCGTCATGATGGTTGAGAAGACGTGACAGAGTGAGAGAAGATTATCGCGTCACCTTACCTCGATCGCGTCAATGGGATGAACATGTGCGGAGCATCAGTATAGCATTTATGCGCCAGCCCGCCACAGGTCGCCGCAGTTTTTCCATGGAGAGGCGCTTGACTTTGAAGCCCGACGCATATATTCTTGAAATAGGTGAAACCATGTCCAGTTTTGAATTCTTGAGAAAAGTTCCGTTCTTTGCCGATCTTCCGGACAGCGATTTGGATCGTCTTTGCCAGGGGATCGAGGAGATCCAACTGCCGGCGGGCGAAGTGCTGTTCAATGAGGGCGACTCTGCCGACCGGGCGTACGTGATCCAGAAGGGCGATCTTGAAATCCTCAAGACCTCCGGCGGGCGCGAAGTGCTTTTGCGAGTCGCCCACGAGAGTGAAGTCATCGGCGAGATGGCGCTGTTGGAGGACACACCGCGCACCGCCACCCTGCGCGCCAAGACCGATTGCCTTCTGCTGACCATCGGCCACGAGCAATTTGACGATCTGATGAACACCAGCACCTCGGCGGCGCGCATCATGCTCCACACGGTGACGGGCCGCTGGCGTGCGACCGAGGCCATGGTGCGCCAAAGTGAAAAGATGGCGCAGTTGGGCACGCTGTCGGCGGGCGTGGCCCACGAGCTCAACAACCCGGCGGCGGCCGCCCAGCGCGGGGCCGGCCACTTGCGCGCGGCGTTCGCCAACATGCAGAAGACTTATCTCCACCTCAACACGCTGGGGCTGGCCCCGGCGCAGGTGGAGGCGCTCGTGGAGCTTGACGGGCGCGTTCAGGAACACGCGCGGCGCCCCGCCGACCTCGACACCCTCGCCCGTAGCGACCGGGAATCCGAATTGGAAAGTTGGTTGGACGAGCACAGCGTCGAAAACGCCTGGGAGATCGCGCCGACACTCGTCAACGTCGGCTATGAGCCAAGCGAACTGACCGCGCTGGAGGCGAAATTCAACTCCGAGCAACTGCCGGCCGTGATTGCCTGGCTCAACGGGACTTACCAGGTGTACAGTCTACTCGAAGAGATCTTTCAAGGCACCAGCCGCATCTCGGAAATCGTCAAGTCGCTCAAAACGTACGTGTATCTGGATCAGGCCCCGGTGCAGGCGGTGGACATCCACGAGGGGCTGGACAATACTCTAGTCATGTTGCGCAGCAAACTCAAGGTCGGGGTAAACGTGCAGCGCGAATATGCCGGGGACTTGCCTTACATTCAGGCCTACGGCAGCGAACTCAATCAAGTGTGGACGAACATCATTGACAATGCGATTGACGCCATGCAGGGGAAGGGCGAACTGACTCTGCGCACCCGCCGCAACAACGGGAACTTGGTCGTCGAGATCGAAGACAACGGTCCCGGCATGCCCGAGGCCGTCCGGGCGCGCGTGTTCGATCCGTTCTTCACCACCAAGCCGCCCGGCAAGGGCACTGGCCTCGGCCTGAACATCAGCTACAACATCGTTGTCGAAAAGCATCACGGCTCGATCAAAGTGTTCTCTCAGCCGGGGCAGACGCGCTTTGTCGTGGAACTCCCGATCAATTTTGACGCCGCCGACTCAAAGCCGTCGGCAATAGCTGCCATCGAGCGGCCAGACGACACGAAACTCAAGCAACTCATCGAGGCGGCGCAGAACATTGCCGTGGTCGGCATCTCCAGCAACCCGGACCTGCCGGCCCACACGGTGCCCGCCTACCTCCAGTCGAAGGGCTACCGCATCCTGCCGGTCAATCCGAACATGACGGAGGCGCTCGGAGAAAAAGCCTACGCCGATCTGCTCTCCACGCCGAAGCCGGTGGACACCGTTTTGATATTCCGCCCCGGCGAGACCGTGCCTCCCATCGTAGATCAGGCGATCCGGATCGGCGCGCGCACCGTCTGGATGCAGGAGGGGATCGTCAACGAAGCCGCCGCCGCGACGGCTCGAAACGCCGGGCTGGAGGTCGTCATGGACACCTGCATGCGCGCGACCCACAAACGGCTGGTCGCCAAAGAAACCGCCTCGTAGAGACATTCGGGTGGAACGTCTCCTGAACAGTCTCGACGAACGCCTCAAGCATATTCTCACTCGCCCCTGACGGCCCTCACGTCCGGCAATGTCAAAAACGATTCGCGCAATTCGTCCGAGCCAGTGCGATCGGCGATATACTTGACGATCTCCCGCGCCTGCCCGCGCAAAGAGTCGGCCTCGGCGGCATTGCCTCGCTCCGCCTCGATCTGACTCAAGTCGGCCAGCATTTGCCACTGCCACCAACGAGAGCCTAGTGCGTTCGCTTCCGCCAGGCCGTCACGCAGAGCCTCCTGCGCGGCATCCATGTCACCCATCGCCAGCCAGACTTGACCACAGAGATAGTGCGCCTCCGGCAAATACTGGCGCGCACCGAGCTGACGCAACAGGGCCAGCGAGTCATCGGCGATTTTCATGGCCGACTCGGTATCCCCTTTAGCCAGCGCGAGCCGGACTTGCGCTCCAGTGGTCAGGGACATAAATAGATTCAGCAAGTCGGACTGATCGCCGGCCTCGCATCGCTCCAGAGTTTCGGCCGCGTCATCGAGATTCCCCGCCAGCAGATGCAGACGAGCCAACATCGAGGACGCGAACGGGCGGAAGATGGGCATGTGCTTTTCTGACTGCGCCAGCGCGTTCCGGGCCAATTCAAGCCCGCGTTCCGCCCGGCCCAGGCGGCCGTACACCAGCGCGAGCTGAGCTTGCGTCCATATATCGGCCGCCACAAAGCCGGCCTGCCTGCCGTAACGAACAGACATTTCCATGATCTCAATGGCGCGGGCCGGGTCGCCGCGCTCCCAGAAGACCTCGCCGATCATGTAGCCGCTGTAAGACAGCCCCCAAAGGTTGTGGATGGATTGGCTGATTTCTAGTGCTTCGTCCGAGAACGCGATCGCCGCGTCGAAGTCTCCGGCAAAGGCGTTGATAAAGGCCGATGTGGCTAAACTGTCGGCGAGCATCGGCTGGTTGCCGAGTTCACGCCAGAGCTCTCTCGCCTCCTGCAACACCTCGCGGGCGCTGTCGGCGCGGCCAGTGTTCAGGTACAGGTAGGGCAGATCGTTGGCGACAAAAGCCAATTGCTCGCGCAGGCCGAGTTTTCGCGCCAGCGCCAACGATCTTTCTCCGGCCTCCAGCGCGCTGGAGGCGTCGGCGGTGCTACGGTAGGTGTTCATCAGGTTCCACTGGATTTTGGCCTCGGCCGCTTCGTCGCCCAGTTCTCGCGCCAGTTGCAGCGCCCGCTCAGACAGCTATTTCGCCAGCTCCGGGTTGTGCTGGTCGTTCAAGTTGGAGCGAATGGTGCCCTGCAAGACCAACGCCGAGAGTTCCAGAGGCCGATCGCCTCGCTCTTTGGCAAGCGACTCCATGCGTTCGTAGTTCGCCAGCGCATCGGCGAAGTGTGAGTTCAACTCCAACGCTCGCCCCTTGCGGGTGAAGAGATGCGTCAGCTGCGACGGCGCTTCGCGCCCGTTGACGGCGATCTCCAGCGCCCGATCGTAATGAGCGATGGCCTCTTTGTTAGCGTACAGGCGATACGCCGCATCGCCGGCCAGCGTGAAGTATTTCAGCGCCCGTTCAGGATCGCCGCCCTCGGCAAAATGATAGGCGAGCCGTGGGGCCAATTCGGCCAGCCGCTCGGCGAACAGCGTTTCCATCGCCGCCCCCACCCGGCGGTGAAACTCGCGGCGGCGTTTCATCAGGATCGTCTGGTACGTCGCTTCCTGCATCAGCGGGTTGCGGAACTTGTATTCGACCTCCGGCAGTCGGGCCGCTTCCTGGATCATCTCCAGTCGGACGAGCGTGCCCAGGCGCCGATCTAGTTCGGCGGTGGTGGCCGCGCTGTCCGAGGCCATCGCCGTCAACACCCGGTAATAGAAAGTCCGCCCGATGACCGAAGCCAGTTGCAGAGTCTGGCGCGTCTCTTCCTCCAGCCGGTCAATGCGCGCCGCCAGCAGTGATTGCAGATTGTCGGGGATGTCGAACTCCGCGCCCTCGCTCGTCGCCCGCCAGTACAGACGGCCCGACGGGTCATCGCCGCGCGTTTCCGCCACCACCGCGCCGCTGTCAATCAACGTCCGCACCACTTCCTCGACGAAGAAGGGATTGCCGCCCGACTTTTCAAGAATGGCGGCCCGCAAACGCTCGGGCAGATCGGCGATGGTCAGCAGGCGGTTCACCAGTTCGTCGCTCTGAGCCTCCGTGAGGGGACGCAATGAAATTTCGGTGTAGCGGTGGTGATACTCGCCGTCGGCGGCGGTTTTGATCTGCCAGCCCGGCGCTCCCCGATCGGGGCGAAGTGCGCACAGCAGGACCAGCGGAATCTCTTCCGTGAGAGGCAGGAGATGCAGGAACAATTCCACCGAAGCCGCGTCGCTCCAGTGCATGTCGTCGAACACCAGCATGGACGGCCGTTCGGCGAATTGCATTCGCCACCACTCGCGCATCGTCTCGAACAATTGCCGGAGGCAGCGTTTCCGGAGACAGCGAATTGCGCCCAAGAACCTGCCCGGGCGAACGTAGCGAGTCCCGTCACCTCGCCTCAAGGCCGGGCTGAGATCGAATTCTTAAACACGCTCTAAGGTTGATTCGATTCGTAAGAGAGGCTGGCAGTTTCGTGCCAGTGGAGACGGCCCGGTGGGTCGTCTCCGACACGTTCCACCGGAACGTCTCTACGCAATTCGGCGATCAGCCGGCTCTTGCCCATCCCGGCCTCGCTCAGCACGCAGACGATGCCTCCGACGCCATGCTCGAGACTCGCAATCACGCCGCGCAAAGCCATCACTTCGGCCTCGCGCCCGACCAGGTCGGCGTGCAGGCCCTCGATGCCGCGCAGGCGTCCGGCGATAACTTTGCGCCCCAGGGCGCGGTAGGCCGGCACAGGCTCAGTCTTGCCCTTGACGTGGACGCCGCCAAGTTCTTCAAACTCGAACAACGGCTTCACCAATTTGTAAGTGTCGTGGGCAATCTGCACCGTGCCGGGCGTCGCCGTCTGCTCCATGCGGGCGGCGAGGTTGATGGCGTCGCCCAGCGCGGTGTATTCCATCCGCAGGTCGGAGCCGACCGCGCCGACCACGACGAGTCCGGTGTTGATACCCACTCGCACGTCGAAGTCAATCCCGTGTCGTCCTTTGATCTGAGCGCGGTAGGGTTGGATGCCCGTCACAATCTCCAGCCCGGCCAAGATCGCGCGCTGCGGGTCATCTTCGTGGGCAATCGGCGCGCCGAAGAAGGCCAGGATCGCATCGCCCATCAGCCGGGCGACCGTGCCTTCGTACCGATAGACCGGCTTGATCATGTACTCAAAAGCGCCGTTGATGATCTCCGTCCAGTCCTCGGGATCGAGACGCTCGGCGGCGGCGGTCGAGCCTTTCACGTCGCAGAACATCATCGTGACGACGCGCCGCTCGCCGACCATCTCGCCGCTCGCGCGGGCGGCATCCAACTTCCTCATCAGTTCTTTGGGTATGTATTGCTGAAGTTGGGAATCGACGACTGGCGGGGCGGCCGAGGGACTAGCGGCTTGCGCGGAAGCCGAAGGCCGGGCGGGCGCGGGGCCAGCGCTCGAGGCCGGGCGGGGGACGACCGGCGCCGGCTGAGAAGGCTCGGCGACCGCAGTCGGGGAGGCGACACTCGGGGCCGGTGGTGAGACAAGAGACAGTTGGGACGCTATCGCCGTCTGGCTGTTGATCTGACGGCCACACTGATCACAAAAAAGGGCCGACTCCGGCAACACGGCGTTACAGAACGGGCAGTTCGGCGCAAGCCAGAATCCGCAACGCTTGCAGAATTTGGCCTGTTGGCGATTGGCGCTCTGACAGTTCTGGCAAATCACCGGAAGTCTCCCATGGGCATCACCTGGCGAACGTCCGCCATGTTGAGAAACGACTCGCGCAGCTCGTCTGAGCCAGCGTGATCGGCGATATGCTCGACGATTTCCTGCGCCTGCCGTCGCAGTGATGCGGCCTCGGCGTTGTCGCCGCGCGCGGCTTCGATCGGGCTGAGGGCCGCAAGGATTTGCCACAACGTGCGGCACGATCCGAGGGCTTCGGCTTCGGCGCGGGCTTCCGCGAGACTCGCCAGCGCTTCATCGATCCGGCCTATCTCCATCAGTGCTTTGCCTCGATAGTAGAGCGTATCCGAAGCGAACAGGCGTATGCGAAGTTGCCGCGCCACGGCGAGAAGCTCATTCGCCGTGCTGACGGCGCGCTCATAGTCACCCCGCGCCAAAGCGAAGTGACAGGCCGCCAGCGCCGCCGCGGCAGACACCAGAGGGTGTGTGCGGTCGGCGGCTTCGACGGCCAGCGTGAATTTCAGCGCGCCGCTCGCCACCTGCCACTCGTCACCCTCTCGCTAGCACCTGCTCCAATACCTTCACTGAAAACTGTCTGCCGATGACCGAGGCCACTCTCAGCGTTCGCTTGGCGTCGTCGGATAGTCGGTCAATGCGCGCGAGCAGAAGGCCTTGCAGGTTGTCGGGGATTTCCACATTTTCGATTTCTTTGCCGGCGGCCCAGCCCTCGCCCCTCTTGACGATCGCGCCCCGGTCGATCAACATACGGATCACTTCTTCGACGAAAAAAGGGTTGCCCTCGGCCTTTTGGAGAATGATGGCGCGAATGCGATCCGGCAGAGCTTCGACTTCGAGCAGATTGGAGACAAGTTGACGGCTGTCGGCCTCGGTGAGGGGAGTAAGCGTGAGTTCGGTCAGGCCCGCGCCCATCGTCTCGCGCGCCGCCGCGACCAGTTTCCAGCCCGGCGCTTCGCGGTCGGGGCGGGCGACGAAACAGAACAACAGCGGCGCTTCGGCGGTCAGCGACAGTAATTTGATCAGCAGTTCGGTCGAGGAGGGATCGGCCCAGTGAACGTCATCGAGGATCAACGCGACGGGGCGGCGCGCCGCCAGCGTCTGGAGCAGACGCCGCAGGGCAGCCAGGTATTGCGCCTGCAACGTTTGCGGGTCAAGTTGCCGGACGCGGTCGAACTCGGCGCCTTCCATCTGGGGCGAGAGCAAGTGCCCGAGATAAGGATACACCTCGGCCGCCGAGTTCCCGAACAAATCTTCGGCGAGGCCGGTGAGCGCCGTGCGGGTCTCCGATTCGCCGGCCGCCGACGGAACGCCGAGCAGAGATCGCAAGAGATCGAGCAGAAGGTGATAAGCCAGCCCCTGCCCATACGAGAGGCAGTGGCCCTCGGCCCACTGCAACGCCGCCTCTCCGGCCGCCGCCTTCCATTCGGCGATGAGGCGGCTCTTGCCGAGGCCGGGTTCACCGATGACGAGCGCCGCGCGGCCCAGCCCGGCGCAAGCCGCCGCGCTCACCTGAAAAAGAGCCTGCAACTCGGCGTCGCGGCCCACCATCGGGCTTTCCAAACCGGCAAGGCCGCGCAATCGGCCGGCTTCGGCTTTGGGCGCGATCACTTCGTAAACACGCACCGGCTCGGTCTTGCCCTTCAGTTCAATCAGGCCGAGGTCGGCGCAGTCGAAGACCGGCGCGATGAAGCGGTGGGTGTTCTCCGAGATCAGCACGGTCATCGCGCGGGCCGCCGATTGCATGCGGGCGGCGAGGTTGATGGCGTCGCCCATGGCGGTGTATTCGTATTTGAGATCGGTGCCGACTTCGCCGACGACCACCGGCCCGGTGTTCAGCCCGACTCGCATTTGGAACTCGATGCCGTACTGCCGGCGCACATCTTTGGCGTACTCGCGCACGGCCTCCAGCAGATCGAGCGAGGCGCGCACCGCGCGCAGCGGGTCGTCTTCGTGGGCCACCGGCGCGCCGAAGAAGACGAGCATCGCATCGCCCATCAGCCGGGCAATCGTCCCTTCGTAATGGTAGATGGGCCGGGAGACTTCGACGAAGGCGCGATTCATGATCGCCGTCCAGTCCTCGGCGTCCATCTGCTCGGCCAGGGCGGTGGAGCCGACGACGTCGGCGAACAGGCAGGTGACGACTTTGCGTTCGCCGGCGAGGTGGGCGGCGCGCATTTTCTCAACGAGCGGCGCCGGCGTCGCGGCGGCGAGGCGTGTGTGGCGAGCTTCTTCGGCCGCGTTGGCGCCGCCCTGCGGCTGACCACACGACATGCAAAAGCGCGCGTTGGCCGGAAGCTCGGCGGCGCAATTGGAACAGCGATTGGCGAGGGCGTGGCCGCAGTTCAGGCAGAATCTGGCATTAGCGGGATTGGCTGTCCCGCAGTTGGCGCAGTTCATCTGGGTGTCTCCTCTCTAACGCGATTACAACTGAGAGAGCGTCGGCGGCTGGCGAGGCCACCGTGCATATCATACACGCACCGTGCAGGAAGGCAATACCCGATCCGGCGCAAAAAAAGTCGAAGGCCCCTCAACGGGAGGGGCCTCGGCGCAGTTTTCCGAAATTGCCTCTTGAGGTGAGTTGGCCCCCCCGCTCTCCGAGACTTTCAAAACGAGAACGAGCAGGAGGCCGATGCGCCGGTCAACAAGTCACCACAAGCCCAGCTGGCCACCACGAGCGCCACACAACCACAGCACAGCACCAGCGCGACGATCACGCCGATAAGGATGTAATTGCGCGTGTTGCTCTTGGGCGCATTGTCAGTCATCTTCTTCTCTCCTCGTTGACACTACGGTCGGTCATTTTCTCCTCCTCATCGAGTTGCGCGAACTGGTTTGTATTAGCTGGTGCGCGCCTCGCGCGCAGAGCGCCGCCACAGCCACAGGATCAGCCAGGCCGTTGCCAGAGCGATCACCGCGCCGATCACAATCGGCACGACGACAGCCAGTATGGAAAGGATCGTCGCGATCACGTCCTCGACGAGGCTGACGATCGGATTGGCTGTTCCGCCGGTCGTCGCCGTCACCGCCGGGCGCACCGCCGCCGCCTTCACCGCATGCACGGCGCCGGCGACGATCAGCCCCAGCACGATGGCCACTGCCGGGTGCATCTTCGTGATCACAGTCGTGCTGGCGGCGAAGAGGATCGCCCCGGCGGCCGGGCGGACGATCGTCTGGATCACGTCGTTGACGTGGTTGACGGCTGGGATTTTGTCGGCGAAGAATTCGATCAACAGGAGGACGGTCAGTGTGCCGATCGCCCACCAGCTTGCCAGCACGTCGTAGGGCGAGGCCAGGTTGATCAGAGGCGTGAAGCGCGCCGCCAGCGCGACGATCAGCAGGGGCAGATAAGCGTTCAGTCCCGCGCTGGCCGATAGGCCAAAGGCCGAGAAGATGCTGGACAGGGCCGTTAATAATTCCATCGCACCACCTCTCTCGTATATCATAGGAGTTACGCACTTGAAGCGTACGCTCGCGGCGAGCAGTCACCACGAAGACACGAAGGCACAAAGGAACCACAAAGGCTT
>JACQED010000371.1 GCA_016200785.1 Chloroflexota bacterium | reverse complement strand
CAGTTGACGATCCGGACGTCTTTTTCGGCCAGCATGGCCGATAGGCGCGCGAGGTACGTGACCTGCGCCGCCTCCGAAGTTTCCCAGGGCGGGTTCAACCCGCCGAGGTTCTCGGCCGGCCAACCGGTTTCGGTAATGGCGAGGGGCTTCGAGCCGATCCGGGAGAGGAGCGGGGCGAGGTAGTCGTTCGGCGCCGCCTCCGGAGTGGCGTAGTTCAGCCACGGATAAACGGTCACTCCCACCACATCCACCTTCGTCAGGTCGTGCGCTTCCAACGCCTCCCAGTAGGGAGTGCTCCAACCGTTGAGCGCGCCCGCCCCGGCCAGGTGCTCGAAATTGAATACCGGCCCGACGAGCGTGCCGGGCGACGCGCCCTTGATCGCGTCGTAAGCGTCATTATAGAAGCCGATCCAGTTGACGTAGTCGGCGGGGTCTTGCGCGTAATAGGCATCATTCTCGTTGCCGAGGAAGACAAACGGCGGCCGATAAGTCGTCGCAAAGTTCACCAGCATATCCTGAAACAGGCGTCGGGCGTCAGCATTGGTCCAGTCGTTGGCCGGGTTTGTGGGAACCTGCAGGTGGAGCGTAGAGCCGGTGCGCCAGCCAAACACCACGCTGGGCGTGAACGTGTAGGCGGCGGCGCTCTGCATGATGGCCGCGGCGGCCTGCGGAATGCGGCCCGCATCCGCGCCGTTCCCCACGTCGTCGCGCCAGGCGCCGTTCCACATCACGCCGCCGTTGGTCATGCTGGCGACCTCGGTGAGAAAGTCCGGAAACCGGCCGTAGTCGAGGGGGAAGCCCTGAGGTGAGAGGCCGAAGCCTTTGACGAGGGCGGGGGGGTGAGCGTCGCGCGTGGGCGGCTCGGCGGGGGCCGCGGTTGCGAGGGGCGGAGTCGTGGCTGGGGCGGTGGGCGCGGCCAGGTTACAGGCGAGGGAGGCGAGGACAAGCAGAGTGAGAAAAGTGAGAATACGTTTCATGGCGGTCGCCTTTCAACTGAGCCGAACTTGTTTATGGGTTGCCCGCTACAAACGCTTTGAACGCCTCGTAAGCCGGCTTCTTCCGCGGCGGCGTCTCGAGGCGGTTGAACACGTCGGAGGGTTCGCCGCGCAGGTCGAACAGCGAAAACCACAGGCAGACGCTCCCGCCGTTCTCGGCGCAGACCGCCAGGCGCGCCGGAACCTGCTCGGCCTGTGCCGCCTCGAAGCCGGCCAGATCATCCCGCCATGAGTGCGGCGTCGAGGGGCAGCGCGGGTCGGGGCCGCCGTTCTCGGTGGAGATCCAGAGTTTCCCGGCCGGCATGTGGTCTTTGACCCACTGCACTTTGGCCGGGATGTCCTCCACGCAGCCGTAGAAGTGCAGGTCGGCGGCATCGTACTCTCCCTGCGTCAGAAGTTTTTCAATGTGCGCGCTGGCGTAATCGTGGCGTGGATCGCTGGCGTCGAGCGCCGCGTCCAGCGACTCGGAGGGGAAACTGGTCAGCACCACCGGAATATCGGGATGGACGGATTTCACTGCTTCATCAAAGGCGCGCAGTAGTTCAAGATATTGGTCGGTCGTGCCGCTCCAGTAGCGGGCTTTGGGGTTGAGCGCGGCGTCGCCGACTTCGTTTTCGGCCTGCGCCCACACTTGCCGCCCCTGCGCGAGGTAGGGGAGCGCGGGCGCGAGCGCCTCGCGCACTTGTTGCTGATACGTCTCTTTCGACAGGAATGGGAATCCGGAGTTGGGCCACTCGGCCAAGGTCCCGTATGCGGTATCCATGTTCGCTGGGTCGCGGTTGCTGAACGTGAGAATCACGTTGATCCCCGCGTCGAGAAACAGTGTGTAGTCGCCGGTCTCGCCGCCGAGGTGCACATTGACCCGCACCCAGTCCGCGCCGAGGTCGGCGAGGTAGCCGGCCATCTCCGGCCTCGGCTGGCCGCCAGTGATGACGCCGAATGGGCCAACGGCGCCAACCGTCGGCGTGGGCGACTCGGCGGGGGCCGCCGTCTCGGTCGGCGGAGCGGTTGCCGTCGGTGGAGGCAGAGGGGTGGGGGCGGGAGTCGGCGTCGAAGCGCCGCGCGCGCCGAGGTTGCAGGCGAGGCCGAGGGCGAGAAGGACAGTCAGGATCAGAGAGAAAAGTGGCTCATGTGGCCTTGAAGGTGAAATGGCGCGAAATAGCCTTGTTTTTCAGAGGTTTTTGAGCGTTTTCACCCCGAAGCCCACAAGAGCCAAGAGGAGCTAGCCAAGGAATCACTGCGACAACAAACAAAATCAGGATAACGCCATCTATGGTGAGATTGGGCCAGACGAGGTGAGCCATCGCAATTACAATCGCGCCAAGAGTAATCGCAATCTGAATATGTATCGGATTCATATTGGCTCCTGCGCCTTGCGCCCAACTCCAGATTAAGCGAATCGGCGTTCCTCGTATCCTCCAGCGTTTATAGGCGGAACGGCACGCCCAGCTGGACGGGCCGGAGTCTAAGCCCAATTCTGGCCCACAGCAAACGGCCATCCAGCGTTCGTCGTACCCCGGCGCGCGGCGCCAAAACGAGCCGCCGAATTGTTGGACAGCTTCCGAGTTGCCTTCAGATGGGCGGCCAGACCCCGGGCGGTGCATTGTTTGCCAATTGCCTCGAATTCTGGTAGTATCACGCCCGCGTTCGGCTATGGTCCGAAGCCGGAGACGACGACCTTGTTGCCCGGTGAACTTCTTCCCCATTAGCATCTCCCGTCCCTGCCGCAAGGCACGACGAGTTACCGGCAAATCTGGACGACTCCTATGCGGCGCACGCGGCAACTGCTCTTCAGCCCCGAGACCGTCAGACTAGAGATTCTCACCACCCCGCTCAATCGTCTGGGTCTGACGATTGAGGGAACGCTCTTCGGCGGCGCGATCGCGCAGGCGCTGGAAGACACGAAGCGCGCCCGCATCCGCAAGATCGAACCCGTCTTCTATCTCTCAACCGGCTACGGCACGGTGGAGGGCACGAACAACATCGGGGTCGGCTTCTATGACGCGACCGAGACGCTGCGCGACCTCAACAAGGAATTTCGCGGCTGGGTGTATTCGTACGACGACGTCGTGGCGACCCTCCGCCACGAAATCGGCCACGCCTTCTGCTACGCCTACAAACTTTACCGCCGCCCCGACTTCCGCCGCGTGTTCAACGTGCGCGGCAACTTTTTTCGCACCTATCCGGTCACCGAGCGCTACATCCACCGCGCCAATCCGTGGAGCCGCGATTACGTGAATCCTTCCGGCGACCACTACGCCCAGAAACATCCCGACGACGACTTCGCCGAAACGTTTCTCGTCTGGCTCACGCCCCGCTCCGGCTGGCGTCGGGCCTACCGCAAATATCCCGGCGCGCTGCGTAAACTCGAATACGTGGAATTCATCGTGAAGGAACTCGGACGCCAAGCGCCGCTCGTCGAGAACGATCCGGCAATGCTCGATCAGCCGTTGGAGGAACTGACACAGACGGTGGCGCAATTCTTCAAGGCCCGCACGACGAAATATCGCCGCCGGGCCACGGGGTTCGTGGACGCCGATCTACACAGCCTTTTCCGCCCGCGCCCGGCCAGCCGCAATGGCCGCAAGCCGGAGCGCGATCACGTTCACGCCGCGAACTTCCTGCGCGACAACAAGCGCGCGATCACGACTCGGGTGAGTCTGTGGATCGGAGTCGAAGAGCGAGTGGTGCGCGATCTGATCGAGAAGTGCGCCGAGCGCGCTGCGGCGCTCGACCTGTGGCTCAGAAAAGACGATCGCGAGAAGCAGCTGATCGAAGTCACCTCGTACATCTCGATGCGGTGCGGGCTGTACGCGGTCTACGAGCGTTATTTCTGAGCCAGTACCTCCTCGTAAACCCCCACAATCTTGTCGGCGACCAGCGGCCAGGCGTACTGCCGCGCGTATTCGGCGGCCTGCCGCCCCAGCCGTTCGCGCAGCGCCGGATCGGTCAGCAGCGCGCCGATGGCTCCGCACAATGCCTCCGGGTCTCGGTCGGGGACGTGAAAGCCTGTCTCGCCGTCGCGGACGAGAAAGACGAGGCCGCCCACTTCCGAGGCGACGACCGGCGTGCCACAGGCCATCGCCTCCAAGGCCACCATGCCAAATGACTCGTAGTGCGACGGCATGACGACCGCCTCAGCCGCAGAATAATAGAATTGAAGCGTGTCCTGATTGCGCGCGCCCATGAAGGTTACGATGTCGCCCAGGCCCAATTCCCGGCTCAATTGCTTCAGCCGAACCATCTCGGCGTTCGCCAGCGCCAGATCGTCCACCGTGTCGCCGCCGATGATCGAAAGGCAAAGGCGCTCAGGCATCCCCGGCTTGTCCTTGAGCAGGGCCATTGCCCGGATCAAAGTGTCCACTCCCTTGAGCGGCTCGATGCGACCGACGAACAACAACAGCTTGTCACCCGGAGGGACGCCGATGGCGGCTTTGGCCGCTTCGGGCGGGATGGAATGAAACAGGTCGAGGTCAACACCGGGCGGTATCACCGCCACCTTGCGCGTGTCGGCGTGCAGAAGCCAACGAAGTTGCGCCTCCTCGGCGGGGGTGGAAGAGATGATGCGGTCGGCGACGTCGAGCAGGTGGCGTTCGGCCTCGAGCCGCCGCTCCGGCTCCATCTCGTCGGGCCGCATGACAATGCGATTCTTCATGATCGCCAGCGTGTGAAACGTATGGATGATCGGCGCGCCCCAGAAGGCGCGCAGTTCGCGCGCCACGACGCCCGACAACCAATAGTGCGAGTGGATCACGTCATAGCGCGTGTCGTTCAACGCGGCGAACTCGCGGACGCCGCCTATGAACTCCGGCAGGTAATACGACAGTTCAACTTTGTGCAGTGGCCGCTCCGGGCCGGCGGGAATGTGAACGACGCGATTGCCGTGGCCGAGATCGTGTTTGACGTGCGGCTGATGCTCGTCCTGCGAGCGGGTGAACACATCCACGCCGATCCCGCGCCGGCCAAGTTCGCGCGTGAGATCGCGGACGTAAACATTCATCCCGCCGGTGTCCTTGCCGCCGAGGGTGGCGAGCGGGCAGGTGTGGACGGACAGCATGGCGATGCGCATGACAAAGATTATACTGCTCTTGTCAACCCCAAACGCGGCTGGTATAATCTTTGTCACGCCACCTTAGCTCAATCGGCAGAGCAATCGCTTCGTAAGCGATAGGTTTCGAGTTCGACTCTCGAAGGTGGCTCAGTCAAGCGCTTGCGTTGGGCAGGCGCTTTTTGTTTCTTTGCGCTTTTGGATTTTGGTCTTTGGGAATTGTGATTTATGCTATGATCCTCCCATGCCCTCCGCCCCCCTCGTCCTCGGCCTTGCTGGCGGCACCGGCTCCGGCAAGACAACCATTGCCAACGTGATTCTCCGGCGCGTTGGCGCGCAACGAGTGGCCTACGTGCCCCACGACGCTTACTACCGCAACTTCTCCGACCTCCCCAAAGCTCAGCGCGACTTCATCAACTGGGATCACCCCGACTCGCTTGAAACCGACTTGATGATCGAGCACGTCAAACGGCTGAAGGCCGGGCAAGCCATAGACTTGCCGGTGTACGATTTTGCCACACACCGCCGCACCGAGCGCACCGTGCGCGTCGAGCCGCAACCGATCATCATGGTCGAAGGCATCCTCATCTTCGCCGACCCCCGCCTGCGCGAATTGTTCGACGTAAGAATCTTCGTGGACACCGACCCGGACATCCGCTTCATCCGCCGCCTGCAACGCGACATCGCCGAGCGGGGCCGCACCGCCGAGTCGGTCATCCAGCAATACCTCTCGACTGTCCGCCCGATGCATCTCGAATTCGTCGAGCCATCGAAGCGCTATGCCGACGTGATCATCCCCGAAGGCGGCTACAATGAGGCGGCGATGGAAATGGTCGTGGCGCGGATCGAATCGCTTTTGCGTTGAAAATCGCACTCGTCGAAGATTACGCCGCAGAGGGCTGGCCGAGCATGGCGCTGTACGCCGAGCAACTGGCCGTACACCTGGCGGCGCTGCCCTCGCCGCGCTCGCCGGTCGAGATCGTTCGCGTTCAACCGCGCCGCCCGCTTCCGCGCCTCGCTGGCAGAGTCGGCAACTGGATTACTTTGCTGTCGCGCTGGACGGTTTACCAGGCAATCGCCCGTCGGGTGCGCGCCGACGTATATCACGTCCTCGATCATTCCTATGCCAACCTGATT
>JACQED010000403.1 GCA_016200785.1 Chloroflexota bacterium | reverse complement strand
AGCAGTGAGCGCGTGCTCAGGCCGGTCTGGGCGTCCACCTCGCGATAGAAGCGGCTGTCCTGCTCGGTCTCGTCAACCATCGCCGCCTGGCCGGTGCGCGCCACCCAGCCGGCGACGCCGGCGTTGAGCGGGAGGGTCGTGCCGCGCACTCTCTCAGCGCCAGGGCCGGTGGCCGCGGCAAAAGTGAGGCCGCGGGCCGCTTCGTCGAGGAGAAGAATCGCGCCGCCCTCCGCGTCCATCACGCCGGCCGCCTCTTCGAGGATGCGCCCCGGCACCTCGGTCAGGTCGAGCAACGAAGTCATCGCGCGTGAGGCCTGGATGAGCGCGCCGAGCCGGCGATTCTGTTCCTCCAGCTCGGCCTGGATGCGCTTGTACTGGCTCAAATCGGTCAAGACGAGGATCGTGCCCCCGCCGGCGGGGCGGGGCGCGCTGATAATTTGCATCGGGCGCGTTTCGCCGTTCTTCGATTTCAGCCGGCTTTCCAGCGACATCGTCCTGGCCGGAAGACCGGCCGCGCCGCGCTCCCAGCCGCCGATCAAGACGCTGATGGGCCTTCCCTGAAGTTCAACGTCGGCATAGCCCGTGTGTTGAAGCAAGCGCTGGTTGACGAATTCGATGCGGCCGGCCGCGTCGAGCACGATCAATTCGTCGCCCATCGTGTCGAGGATCATCTGGCGTAAGGCGCGTTCGGCGCGCGCGCTCTCTTCACTGCGGCGCAGATCGTCAATCAAGCCATGCGTGGTCAGCGCGGCGGCGGCGATGTTCGCCGCCAGCGCGGCCAGCCGCCCGTTTTCGGTGCGCGGCGCGCCGGCCGGGTTGTCGTAGAGCAGCAGACCGATCGGCTGGCCTCTGGTCAGAATCGGAATCGCCGACACCGTCTTGATGCCGACGGCGGCCAGGGCCGCAGTTACAACGCCGGCGCCGGACACTCGGCCCAGATCGTAAACGATCGCGCCTGACCTGAGTAGTTCCGCGAAAGGCCCGCCCGCCAACGGCAGGCGGGGGTAGAGACGTTCCGGCGGAACGTCCGGGCTGGCATCGCCGCGAAGCCGCTGAATGAGGTCACGGGCCAGGGCCTCCTGCGGCGCGCTAACGATCGCCGCCGTTTCCAGCGCCTGCTCTTCGCGGTTGACGGCCAACAGCCAGATCAGGTGACAGCCGAGAGTCACCAGTGTGGTTTGCATGATCTCGGCCACCAGTCGATCGCCCTGCGACTCGCGGCCGGCCAGCGCCGACTCGATCCGACTGAAGAGGTCGTCGGCGTCGAACGGCTTGGTTACGAAATCGTCAACGCCGGCGCGCACTGCCTCGGCGCGGCTGCCCCAGCCGATGCGAGCAGTGATAGCCAGGATGGGCAGGGCCGAGGTGCGCGAGTCGGCGCGCAGTCGCCGGCACACTTCCAGGCCGTCCATGTCGGGCATCATCAAGTCGAGCAGGATCGCATCCGGCGGCTCTTTGAACGCGAGGTCGAGCGCCGCCACGCTCGAGTCGGCGGGTATCGTCTCGTAATTCCGGCGCTCGAGCAGCAGGCTCAACAGCCTCAGCATTTCCGGCTCGTCGTCGGCGACAAGAATGCGGATGGGCATGCGAAGATTGTACTCCACTGTGTCAAAACTTGCTCCGGTTGACGTCGCCGTCGTCGGCGCGGGATTGGGCGGCGCGGCATTCTGCAAGCGGCTGTCCGAGCGCGCGCCCCATCTCCGCATCGTGTGCCTCGAGCGCGGCGATTGGCTTGGGCCGCAGAACATGCCCGCGCATCGCAAAGATTGGCAGAGCGCGATCCTCGGCGCGTGGGCGGCCTCGCCCAATGCGCGACTCATCGCGGGCGAACCTTCTCTCTCCGCCGACTATCCCATAGACGATTCCGACTCGCCTATCAAGCCCTTGATGTGGAACGGCGTGGGCGGCTCGACGATCAACTGGGCGGCGCACTTTCCGCGATTGCATCCCTCCGACTTCAAAACGAAGACGCTGGACGGTCTGGGCGATGATTGGCCCTTCACCTACTTTGATCTCGAACCGTACTACGATCGGAACGACGTAGAGATGGGCGTGGCCGGCCTCGCCGGCGATCCGGCTTATCCGCCCAAGCCGCCTCGCCCGATGCCGCCTCTTCCGCTTGGACGAGCCGGCGCGACGGCGGCGCGCGGCTTCGACTCGTTCGGCTGGCACTGGTGGCCGGTGGACGCGGCGATCAACTCCGTCGTTTACGATGGCCGCGCGGCCTGCAACAACTGCGGCCCGTGTCTGCTCGGCTGTCCGCCGCGCGCCAAGTCGTCGGCGGACGTCACCCATTGGCCGAAGGCTCTTCGCGCCGGCGTGGAACTGCGGACGAATTGTGTGACTCAACAGATCGTCGTGCAGGGCGGGAGAGCCGTGGGCGTGATCTATCGCGATGCGGAGGGCAGGGAATACGAACAGCCGGCGTCGTTCGTCGTCGTCGCCTGCAACGGGATCGGCACAGCGCGTTTGCTGATGGCTTCTCATATCGCGACCGATCCGGCTTTGCCGCTGGGACGCAACTTGATGTTCCACCCATGCGCCTACGCGCGCGGGATGTTCAAAGAGGAATTGGACGGCCCGCGCGGCCCGGTGGGTTGCTCGATCTACAGCCATGAATTCTACGAAACCGATCTCTCACGCGGTTTCGCGCGCGGCGTGCAGCTGCAGGCGACTCGCGAAAACGCGCTTTTGCTTCAAGCCTTGCGCCTCGAACCGCGTTGGGGCAGGGAGGCGCATCGCCTCTTGCGTGAGGAGTTTCGCCATTCAGTTCCCATGCTGGTTATGGTCGAGGACTTGCCCGAGGCGCACAATCGAGTCGCGCTGACCGACGAGATCGAATCCGATGGCTTGCCCGGCGTGAAGATCGAATACACACTCTCGGAAGACTCGCGCAAGAGGCTGGACTTCGGGCTGGATCGGGCGGAGGAAGTTCTACGCGCGGCGGGAGCGCATCGCGTCGTCCGGGTGCCGCTCGCCCCGCTGACCGGTTGGCATCTGCTCGGCACGGCGCGGATGGGCGACGATCCGAAAACGTCGGTGACCGACGCGCGCGGCCGCTGTCACGCCGTGCCGAATCTGATCGTCGCCGATGGCAGCCTCTTCCCGACCGTCGGCGCGGTCAACCCCGGTTCGACCATCGGCGCGCTGGCGCTCAAGATCGCGGACGATCTGGCAGGGGAGGTGGGGCGTGGATAAACGCGGATTGGTTTTGAACCGCAAAGAACGCAAAGGAAAATATGAAACCCGAATTCCTGAGCGCGGTGGTGGATACTCTGTTGCCGGGCGATGATGCTCTGCCGACCGGGACGAACGCGGGTGTGACGGCGAAGTTGGTCGAACATCTTTCGTCCACTGCGACGCGAGATCGCGATGCTTATCTGGCCGTCTTGCACGCCATCGCCGAGAAAGCCGGTGGTGAAGATGTGTTCGCGCTCGCCGATGAAGCGACGCGCATCGCCGTGATTGAGACTGTCGAGAAGGAAATGGCCGGCGCCTTCCGGTCGCTGACCTCGCTGTTGCTCGCCGACTATTACGAAGCGGACTCTGTGCTGATTGCAATGGGCTGGCGCGTCGAACCGCCTCAGCCGCAAGGTCATTCTCTTCCGTCATAGTTTCAGAAATGCCCTACGCCTCGGTCAACTCCGTCCGCATCTTCTACAATATCTACGGCGGCGACCGCGACTCACGCAACTCGGCGATCGTTCTTTTGCACGGCCTCGGTTCGTCCGGCGACGATTGGCCTCTGCAATTGATGGCGTTCGCGCCACAGCATCGGGTGATCGCCGTTGACGCGCGAGGGCACGGGCGAAGCGATAAGCCGCGCGGCGGGTATTCGGTCGCGCAAATGGCCGACGACTTGGCCGAACTCCTCGCACAACTGGGCGAGCCGCCGGCGCACCTTGTCGGCCTCTCGCTCGGCGGTTGTGCCGCCCTGCAAATGGCGATCAGCCAGCCGGCGCGAGTCCGTTCGCTTGTCCTCGTGAACACGTTTGCCAGACTCCGACCGGCCGGCTGGCGGGGTGCTCTGCGCTTTGCCAGAAGATTGTGGCTGTTGGCCTTCGCGCCGATGAGAGTCACCGCCGAATTCATCGCGCGCGGCCTCTTTCCCAAACCCGAACAGCATCTCTTTTACAAAGCCTGCGTGGCGCGCCTCGCGGCCAACCCCAAGCGGAGTTATTTCAACGCGATTCGCGCGCTCGTCACGTTTGACGCGGCCTCGCGCCTGCGCGAGATTGCCTGCCCCACGTTGGTCGTCGCCGGCGAACGCGACGCGACGATCCCGCTTTCGGTGAAGGAGCGCCTCGCGCGCGGCATCCCCGGCGCGCAGTTGATCATCATCCCCGACTCCGGCCACGCCACGCCGTACGATCAGGCGGCGAGGTTCAACAGGATTGTGTTGGAGTTTGTGGGCGATGTCGCGCTGAGAGAACGCCGGGAGATGCAATCTCCCGGCTAAAAACGTGGACGCCCGGTGAACCGGGCCAACGACGCACCAAGAGTCGGCGTTCAGCCGACTTCCATGTATTCAGCCGGGGATTTGAATCCCCGGCGTTCTTTGCAGTTCGGCGAGTGCCGGTCTATAATCTCTGACGAGGGCCTTCTTCTAATGGACGTTCACGAAGCCATCCGCACCAAGCGCGCCATCCGCAACTTTGCCGATCAACCTGTCCCCGACGATGCCATCCGCGCCGTCCTCAACGCCGGACGCCGCGCGCAGAGTTCCAAGAACACCCAGCCGTGGGTTTTCATCGCCATCCGCGACAGAGACTCGCTGAAGAAACTTTCGGAGTGCGGCAAGTACGCCGGGCATCTGGCCGGGGCCGCGTTCGCCGTCGCCATCGTCTCGCCCTCTGCCGACACGGACTTCGACCTCGGGCAAGCGGCGGCCTACATGCAACTGGCGGCGTGGGAGTTGGGCATCGGCTCGTGCATCGCTTATTTGCACAAGCAGGAGAAAGCCAAAGCCGTCCTCGGCCTCCCGCCCGAAATGCACTTCCACACGGCGATCTCGTTCGGCTATCCTGCGCCGGAGCAGAGGAGGCCGGAAGTGGTGAGGAAGGGTGGGAGGAGACCGTTCGAGGAGGTGGTGAGGTGGGAGAGGTGGTGAATAGCCACACCCGGACTCGTGCCGCCCTCACCTGCAAAGGCTGGCTTCAAGAAGCCGCCTTCCGCATGATTCAAAACGATCTCGACCCCGAAGTGGCCAAGCGGCTGGACGACCTCGTAGCGTACGGCGGGCGCGGGCACGCGGCGCAGGCTGGGCGGAAGTAGAGGACGCGGTGCTGAAGAGGTTGAGGGGATGGAAGGAAGAGAAGAAGTGCCGGAAGAAACTGATAGTGATATGATGGAGCCGGAAGAACAAGCGCGGAGGCAAAGCCATGATACAGCCCCAAGTCTCTCCAATCGCTGTGCCCCAATCGGATGGGTCAGCCCGTTGCCTGCTGCACGAGATCACACTGCGCCGCCTGCTCTCGTTTGGCCCGCAAAGCGCACCGCTGAAACTGCGCGGGCTAAACGTCTTCATTGGCCCCAACGGCTCCGGTAAGTCGAATCTGCTAGAGTCGGTGGCGCTCCTGCGCGCTGCGCCCAACCGGGTATCTCCCAACGACATGCGGACGGTCATCGGACGCGGTGGCGGAGTAGGCGAATGGGTGTGGAAAGGCGACCCAAAAGGCATATCTACCCTCGATGCGGTGGTGGACAACCCGCACGGCCAGCAACCTTTGCGTCATGTGCTGGCATTCCGCGCCGAACAGCAAACCTTCCGGCTGGAAGATGAGCGCATCGAGAACGAGCGCCCCTACCCGGGACAGCCCACGCCTTACTTTTACTATCGCTACCAGCAGGGTCAACCGGTCATTGCCCTCCTGGACGCGGAACGGCAGCTGGCGCGCGAAAGCGTGGAACCCGATGTGTCAATTCTGGCCCAGCGCCGTGACCCGGACACCTACCCGGTGATCACCGAATTGGCTGCAGCTTATAACCGCATCCGCCTATATCGCGAGTGGGCGTTTGGCCGCAACACCGTTTTCCGCGAGCCGCAAAAAGCCGACCTGCGAACCGACCGGCTGGAGGAAGATTTCTCAAACCTCGGTTTGTTCCTCAACCGTCTGCGTCGCCAGCCAAAGGCCAAGAACGCTCTGCTCGCCGCGCTCCGCGACCTTTACGAGGGCTTGACCGATTTCGACGTGAGCATCGAGGGTGGCACGGTGCAGGTCTTCTTCACTGAAGGCGAGTACACCATCCCGGCCACGCGCCTCTCCGACGGAACGCTGCGCTACCTGTGCCTGCTGGCCGTCCTGTGCGACCCGGAGCCGCCGCCCCTCATCGGCATTGAAGAGCCGGAACTTGGCCTGCACCCGGACATTCTGCCGAAATTGGCCGACCTGATGGTCGAGGCTTCTCAGCGCACGCAACTCATTATCACCACCCACTCGGATGTGCTGGTGGATGCGTTCACCGAGCGCCCGGAGTATGTCGTGGTCTGCGAAAAACACACTGGGCAGACGGTGATGAAGCGGCTGGAGGCCAAGCAACTGGCCCTCTGGCTGGAGAAGTATCGGCTCGGTGAGTTGTGGACACGCGGCGAACTGGGGGGCACACGATGGTGAACGTGTATCTTTATGTAGAAGGGGGCGGCGACAGGAGTGAACAACAAACCCGTTGCCGCGAGGGTTTCCGTAGGTTGCTGGAAAAGGCTGGTTTCACTGATCGGATGCCGCGCATTGTAGCAGGGGGCGGGCGCGGCACAACATTCGACAAGTTTAAGACTGCGCTTCGCGCCAATTCCGGAGACCGAGCGATCATCTTGTTGGTGGACAGCGAAGAGCCAGTGACTCAAACGCCGTGGGTGCACCTGCACGCGCGAGACGGCTGGCGACGTCCAGCCAACGCAACCGATGATCAGGCGCAGTTCATGGTCACTTGTATGGAAACCTGGCTGATGGCCGACCGTACCGCACTGCGCGGATTTTTTGGGGCCGCGCTCAATGCGAACGCTCTCTTGCCGCTGAACAATCTGGAGCAACGGCCTCGTCAGGATGTGCAGCAGGCACTGGAAGATGCTACGTGGCCCTGTGGGCGCGACAGGCAGTACGAGAAAGGCAGGCGCTCCTATCAAGTATTGGCTGCATTGGATCCAGCTACGCTCCGGCAATACCTACCGCACTTTGTCCGTTTCGTCGAAACGCTCAACCACTATATGCAGTAAGCCCCATCCACCGAAAAGCTTGGAAAGCCTGACTGTGGTCGCGCTAGCGATGACCGTGCCATCGGTGGTCTCATCGATTCGTATCTGGGAACAGCAGTAACAGAGTAATCAGGAGCTCTTATGCCCCCTCGTCTCATCCGCTCCCCTCGCGGCACTACCCTCACCTGCAAAGGCTGGCTTCAGGAAGCCGCCTTTCGCATGATTCAAAACAACCTCGACCCCGAAGTCGCCGAGCGCCCGGACGATCTGGTCGTCTACGGCGGGCGCGGGCAGGCGGCGCGCAGTTGGGAGGCGTTCGACGCGATACTCTCCAGCCTCCAATCTCTGGAAAACGACGAGACTTTGTTGGTTCAATCCGGCAAGCCCGTCGCCGTTTTCAAGACTCACCCCGACGCGCCGCGTGTGTTGATCGCCAACAGCAACCTCGTGCCGCACTGGGCCACGCAGAAGCACTTCGACGACCTCGCGGCCAAAGGGCTGATCATGTACGGCCAGATGACGGCCGGCTCGTGGATTTACATCGGCACGCAGGGCATCCTGCAGGGGACGTACGAAACGCTCGGATCGCTTGCCGCGCAAAAGGACTGGGGATCGCTGAGAGGCAAATTCGTCCTCACCGCCGGCCTCGGCGGCATGGGTGGCGCGCAGCCGTTGGCGATCACGATGAACGAAGGCGTTGGGCTGATCGTCGAGATCGATTCGCTAACGCCGCCGACGTTTTCCCCGAACTTGTGATTCGCGGCATCACGCCCGATGTGGTGACCGATCAGACTCCGGCGCACGACTATCTCGCTTATGTCCCGCACGGCATGACGCTGGAGGCGGCGAACAAACTGCGCGGCGAAGACGCCGGCAAGTACGCCTGCCACTCCGCCGGTTCGATGGCGCGGCACGTCGAGGCCATGCTCGAATTTCAAAAGCGCGGCGCGGCCGTGTTCGACTACGGCAACAATCTCCGTCAGCGCGCGTTCGACGCCGGAGTGAAAAACGCCTTCGATTATCCCGGCTTCGTCCCGGCGTTCATTCGCCCGCTCTTCTGCGAGGGCAAAGGCCCGTTTCGCTGGGTTGCGCTCTCCGGCGATCCCGAAGACATTTACCGCACCGACGAGGCGGTGATGGAACTCTTTCCCGACGACGCGCACCTGCATCGCTGGCTGAAGTTGGCGAAGGAGAAGATTCACTTTCAAGGACTTCCGGCGCGCATTTGCTGGCTCGGCTACGGCGAACGGGCGAAGGCTGGACTCAAGTTCAACGAGTTGGTGGCGAAGGGAATCGTGAACGCGCCGATCGTCATCGGGCGCGATCATCTCGATGCCGGATCGGTGGCATCACCTAACCGCGAGACGGAGGGCATGAAGGACGGCACCGACGCGGTGAGCGATTGGCCGATTCTGAACGCGCTGATCAACGCCGTGGGCGGGGCGACGTGGGTGAGTTTCCATCACGGTGGCGGCGTGGGCATCGGCTACTCTCAGCACGCTGGGCAAGTCATCGTCGCCGATGGCACGCCCGAGGCCGCCCGGCGACTCCAGCGCGTGTTGACGACCGATCCCGGCATGGGCGTCGTGCGCCACGCCGACGCCGGGTACGAAGAAGCGATTGAGGCGGCGAAGAGGCATGGGATCAGGATGCCGATGTTGCCATAGACAGAACCGCGAACGAGCGATGACGGGGATGTTTGAGGCTATTCCGACTTTTCGGGCGGCACTATCTTTTCGAGATCGGAGATGAGGGGCGGCAGGTCCTCAACGACTGTCTGCCAAAGGATGTCCAGGTTGATCGAGGCGTAGCCGTGAACAATGCGATTTCTCATGCCGACGATCTGATCCCACGGGACTTGGTCGTGTTGCGATTGAACGTCTCTCGGGATGCGGCTGGCGGCTTCGCCAACAATTGTGATCAAATGCAAGAGAGAAAGTTCGAGCAAGCGATTGGCATCGAGATCGGCTCTCGATTTGCTCACGGCCAAAGCGACCGCCTCACGCGCATGGTCGAGCATGTCCCGCAGGCGAACCGAGTCGTCATGCTCGGGCATATTGCACCTGCGCCTGCGCCAGCACTTTGTCACGAAAGTACCGACTGAGGTCTTGGGGCGTGTTCATGTCCGCCTTGCGCCCGAGTATCTTCGAGAGTTCAATCTCCATCCCTGCCAGCCGGATCAGGCCGGGAACGTGAGCGGGATCAAACTCCACCATCACGTCAATGTCGCTTTCAGGCGAGAAGTCGTCGCGGAGCACCGAGCCGAAGAGCGACAACTTGACGATGTGGTTGCGCTTGCAGAACTCGGCAATCTGATCGGCGGGGACGTTGATCTTGGGTTGAGGCATGGCAGACCGTTTGTTGGCGATATTATAAGGCACAACTCATGACTCTTCAATTCGCCTTTGCGCCAGCCGGCGTGGAACACAGCAAATGATCACCCAATACCG
>JACQED010000402.1 GCA_016200785.1 Chloroflexota bacterium | reverse complement strand
TTGAGCCGATTTATTGTGGATTGCGCGATTGAAGTTCATCGCACGCTCGGCGGCCCCGGACTGCTAGAAAGCGTCTATGAGGAGGCGTTGGCCTGGGAGTTACAACAGTGGGGGATAACAATCGAGCGGCAAGTGGACGTGCCGCTCACCTACAAGGGCCAGAGGCTGGCTACGCCGCTCCGGATCGATCTGCTCCCCAAGTAATCGACACCCACAAATCTTTGCGTCCTTGCTCCTTCGCGGCTTTGCGTTAATATCCTTTCAAGGTATTTCCCCTTGTCCTCAGAAGCCTCCACCCTCAAAGACGCCGGCCTCCGGCTGTATCGTGAAGGCAACTACGCCGAAGCCGTCGCCAAGTTCGAGGCGGCGCGCAGCGCGTATGCCGACGCCGGCGACCGGGCGATGGCTGGCGAGATGTCGAACAATCTGGGGTTGACTCACCGGGCGCTGAAAGCGTGGGACGCGGCGCAGACCGCGCTCGAAGCTGCGCTGAACGAGTTCTGCGAGATCGGCGATCGGCTGCGCGAGGCGCAGGCTCTTGGAAACTTGGGCGCGCTGGCGGAGTCGCGCGGCGACCTCAAGAGAGCGAGCGATTTTTATCAGCAGGCCATCGCGCTGTTCGGTGAGTTGGGCGAGCACGAAAACCGCGCTTACACCCTCAAGGCTCTGAGCGCGCTCCAACTCAAGCAGGGCCGACAGTTCGAGGCGCTGGCGACGATGGATGCCGGCCTTGCCGCCGCGCCCAAACTTTCCCCGACGCAGCGACTGCTCCACAACTTGATCAAGTGGCCGATGAGTCTGCTGGGCAAGGGATGAAGGCGGAGGGATGAAGGATAAAGCGGTCTTCCGCATTCTGCCTTCGTCCTTCAACGTTTACTTCGTTGCACTCCAATCCGCCGTAGTCGGCAAAGTGACGTTATTCACGACGTACTTTCCACTGCCCGACCCGGCGGGTTTGTCCACCGACCCGGTCAAAGTGATCGGATAACTGTATGGATTGTGGCCATAGCTGGGACAATCGAAAGGCTGATTTTTTGAGTCGCGGCAGTTGCTCCATTCTCCGCCCCCGGTGCCGCTCAGCGTGCCCGTCGCAGAAATCACCCCGTTGGCGTCTACCGTCCCGCTGAACTCCCCCGAATACGACTGATCCCACGTCAGGTCGCCGAAGTTGCCGGTACATTCGAGGCCGGGGCGGACGCCATTGCCGCCGCCGTTGAACGTGCCGCTGGCCGTCCCGGCGGCGAAGTCCAGCGTGACCTGGATCGGCCCGCCCGTCTGCGGGGCCGCCGAGAAGCGGCAGCCGTCGTCGGTCTGGGTGAGGGTGAACGTGCCGTTGAGTGTGAGGGCAGTGGGCGGCGCAGGTGGCGTATCGGTCGGCGGTGGGGCGACGGTGGGCGGCAGGCTCGTCGGAGGCGCGGCCGCATTCTGCGTCTCTTGCGCGTCGGCGGTGGATTGCGCGTTGGCGTCCTCCGCGGCAGGCTCGATCTCGACGACCTGCGATTCGCCGAGGGTCGCGTTATCCAACTTTGCGTGACACACGGCGGTGTCTCGCAAACGACTGAACGGCACTGTGATCGTCGTCTGACCTGAGGCGGTCGAGATCGGCGACGAGTTGCTCCCGCCGCTCCCGGCAAAGCACGTAATGGCGAACAACGGACTCGCGAGAGTCGTCGTCCAACTCACGCTCAGGTTCACGTCGCGCGTGTCGCCGGTCGCGTTGCCAGTCGGCGTGAGGCTGTCAATGTGCAGTGTGACCAGCGGCGTGGCATTGTTGACTTCAATGGGCTTCCCCGCCTGCGGCTGACCGTCGCTCAACGTCACACCCGAAACGAGCGCGCCGCCGCCGTCGGCCGAGGCGATCACGTCGCCCGTGCCGTCGGCGAAGAACGGAAGGCTGTGGCTGAAGTCGGATTGGAAGACGAGCGAGGCCGGGAGTTCGATCTCAATGTCAAAGCCGCCGTCGGCGTTCGGCACGAGCACGAGCGAGGCAAAGGCCGGAGAAGAGCGCGCGCCTTTGTTCGCGCCGAGCGAGATAACTCTGGCCACCGCGGTGGCTCGCACCAGGTCGGCGTCCCTCTGGCCGTCGGCCGTCGCCAGTTGCGGCAACGTGCGCGGGTCGAACGCTCTGCCTCCTGCGCTCTTGCGCGGCGCAGGCACGCTGACGCGAACCACCTGCCGCGAGCCGGAAGACGAGGCCCACGCCGAGAGTGCGACCGGTTTGCCGGAGCTACTGCCGACTTGCGAACGAACGGTATCGGCGGCGCTCAACGGGAGAACGGTGGGCGCGGGAACGTTTGCGGGATTGGGGCTGGACTCGGCGAACGGTTTGGGATTGCTCGCCGGATCGAAACGGTCGCCACTCCACAGCATTGACCCCATTTGCGCGACCATTTTCTCGACTTCTTCGGCGGACGACTTGCCGGAGGCATAGGTTTCGCGCATGTTCTGGGCTTCGATCGCGGTCAGGTAACTGACTTGCGCTGCGTTCAGATAGGGCATGGCGGCGGCGGTCGCGGCTTGATCGCCCCCGGCCTGATTCGCGGTGCTGGCGGCGAGCTGCTCGGCGAGTTGCGCGACAGTGAACGCCGCCGCGCTTGTCTGGCGTAAGTCCTCGTCCACCGTTTCGGGCGGCGGCGAAGTGCGCAGATGCTCGATCGTCTGCTCCTGCACGCGATTGAGTTCGGCGATTGCCTGAGCCAGCGATCGCGCGCTGTCGGCGTAAGTCTGAGGCGCGAGCAGTCGCGGCGGATCGGCGACGGTCAGCAGTCCCCCGCCCCCGCCCGTTCGTTGCGCCGCGATGAACGGCGCATTGCAGGCGAAGGCGAGGAGGGTGAGGGTGAGGAGGAGGCGAGGGAGGAGATGAGGTTTCATTGTGCCTCAAGCGAATTCGAGAAAATTGGGGGGCGCGTACAGGCGGCGCTTGCGAAGCGGCTCAGGCGACTGGGTTTCGCAGAGTTCGCGGAGCCGTTTCATCGTCGCGGCGGACCGGAGCAGGTAGAACGGCTCCGGCATCGGCCCCACCTCCCTTGCCCAGGCGGGAGGCGCTTGGTGGAGCCGGAGTGTCAACAATTCCACGAGCGAAGCCGCGATTGCCAGCAAGCGCGGGTCGTCGGTCTGCGGGCGCGGCTGGTCGCTCAGCCGGGGACTTTCGCGAAGCAGGTCTTGAGTCAGGCTGCGGAGTTGGAGACTCTCGTAGTCCAGTGCCGCTCGCGCAAGTTGTTCAATCGTCGCCATGCAGTGACTCCCACAAATCCCAAAAAGCGTACTGTGCTTTCAACTCGTCACCGGACACCAGGTGTGGCTCAATCGCCTTCCACACTTCCTCGCGAGCGCCGCCCGGCGGCAGTTCATCGAGTAACCGGCGCGCGTCGGCAATATCAACGTCGTCACGCCACGCCGATAGTTTCATCGCCAGCAGTTGCTCAATGGCCGGGCGGCGCGCTTCGATCCCCGGCGCTGAGAAAACGACCGGGCCAGCCGTGAGCCCGACCAGATAGCCTTTGGCCGCATCATTCAGCCAGTCGTCCGGCCAGTCCCGTTCTGTAGCGACCGTCTTTGCCAGCGAACGAACAATCCGCGCCTCGGGCGGCGCGAGGATAACGGCATCCACATCGCGAGTGGATCGGCGGGCATCATAGGCCAGCACCATCACCGCGCCGCCGACGAGCAACAGTTCGACTCGCTCGCCCTGCACTTCAGCGAGTTGCCCGAGTCGCTCCAGCGCTTCTATTATCTCTGATTTGTTGATCGTCGCCATCAGTTACACCGTTCGCGATTATAGCCCTCACCCTCCCAAAACAAAAGCGCCGGACTTTCACACAAGTCCAGCGCTTCGATTCGGCTTTGGGATTTGGAGTTTGAGATTTGGGATTTCTCCCCCTACTCTTCTTCCTCTTCCTCTCCTGCCTTCGCCTTGGCCGCCGCCGCGATGATACCCTGCGCGATATGGTTGGGGACGACTTCGTACCGCGCGAACTCCATCGAATAGATGCCGCGCCCGCCGGTGATCGAGCGCAAGTCGGTGGCGTAGCGCATGATCTCGGCCATTGGCACTTCGGCGGTCACGATACTCTTGCCGCCGTCCTGCTCCATCCCCTGCACTCGCGCGCGGCGCGTATTCAGGTCGCCCAGCACGTCGCCCATGTTGATCTCGGGCACGACGATGCGGACTTTCATGATCGGCTCCTGAATGACCGGGCCGGCGGCCTTCACGCACTTCTTGAACGCCTCGCGCCCGGCGATCTCGAACGCAATGGGCTTCGAGTCGACCGGATGCTCCTTGCCGTCGAACACCGCCACCCTGACGTTCACCACCGGGTAGCCGGCGATCACGCCCTGCTCCATCACGCTCTTGACGCCCTTTTCGATGGGGCTCATATACGAATGCGAGAGCGCCATGCCTTTGACTTCGTCAGCAAACTCGAAGTCGGACTCCGGGTTCGGCTCGACGCGCATGTGAACTTCGCCGAACTGCCCCGCGCCGCCGGTCTGCTTCTTGTGGCGGTGCATGTCGCTGTGGGCGCGGGTGATCGTCTCGCGGTACGGCACGCGCGGCGTCTCGGTGTTGATGGCCGTGCCGAAGCGCGACTCGGCCCGGCGGATGGCGACGTCAATGTGCTGGTCGCCCATCCCGGCGAAGATGGCCTGCTTGGTGGAGGCCTCCTGATGCCATCGCAGAGTCGGGTCTTCTTCGGACAGGCGGGTGAGCGTCGGCCCCATTTTGGCCGAGTCGATCTGCGTCTTGGGCGTCACCGCCACCGAGTACAGCGGCGAGGGGTAAGTCGCGCGGGCAAAAGTCAACGGGTGGCCCCGATCGCACAGCGTGTCGCCCGTGGCAGTGACGGTGAGTTTCGCGATCGTCGCGATGTCGCCGGCGTGGAGCTGCTTCACGGCGATCTGCTCTTTGCCCTTCGCCATGTGCAGCGTGCCGATGCGTTCCTCCTGACCTTTCGTCTGATTCCAGACGCGCGTGTCGGAGTTGAGCACGCCCGACATGACTCTAAAAATGGTCAACTTGCCGACAAAGGGATCGGCGGTGGTCTTGAAGACGAATGCGCCCAACGGTCGGGCGTCGGAGGCCGGGAGCGTTTCGTCGCCGCTTTTGCCCTGGGCCACTTCGGCGGGCGCCTCGGCCGGCGACGGGAAATAGCGGACGATGCCGTCGAGGATCGGCGCGATGCCGGCGTTGGCCGAGCCGGCGGCGACGAACACCGGGACGAACAACCCGGCGGTGACAGCTTTGTGGAAGCCGCGCATCACTTCGTCGGCGGTCAGTTCTTCGCCGCCGAGATATTTTTCCAACAGCGCGTCATCGCCCTCCGCCGCGGCTTCGACCAGCGCAACGCGCGCCTCGTCGGCGGCGTCCTTCATGTCGGCGGGAATGTCCACCAGTTCCGCGCCCGCGCCCTTGCGCGCTTTCATGCTGAGCAGGCCGATGACGCCCTGAAAATGATCTTTCTCGCCCCACGGCAACTGCACCGGCACGAGCTTGACCTTGAAAGCCGACTGCACCGATTCGAGCGCCTGCTGGAAGTTCGCGTTCTCGCGATTCATCTTGTTGATCACGACGAAGCGCGGCAGTTTGCGCTCGTCGGCGTATTGCCACACCAACTCCGTCCCGACCTCCACGCCTGACACGGCGTCCACCACCACGATCGCCGCGTCGGCCACCCGCAGGGCCGACTTGACTTCGCCGACGAAGTCGGTGAAGCCGGGCGTGTCGAGCAGGTTGATTTTGCAGTTTTGGTATTCGCAGGGGATGAGCGAGGTGTAGATGGAAATCTTGCGGCGGATTTCTTCTTCGTCGAAATCCGAGATCGTCGTGCCGTCCTCGATTTTGCCGATGCGCGTCGTGCCGCCGGAGTTGAACAACAGCGCCTCGGCCAGCATCGTCTTGCCCGACGACCCGTGCCCGACCAGCGCCACGTTGCGGATGAACTCGGTCGCGTATTCCTTCATGGGGAATAGATGAACCTCCGTATGTGTGTGACGAGTGGCGGGTAACGCGTGTCGCGGGGACCAGCCCCGCCACCCGTCACTTGTCACCCGTCACCCGATAAAAGCGGCAGGATTGTAACCGAGGCGTGGGGAGTTGTCAAAGCGCGCGGCTTTGGGCTACAATAGCCGGCGTGAGCGAATTGGCCGAACCACCGGCGTATCTCCGCCGGGCAGTCGAAAAACTTGTGGCGGCCCTCGGCGAGAATCTGGTCGGCGTGGTGCTGTATGGCTCGCACGCGCGCCGCGAGGCGCGTGAAGGCAGTGACGTTGATCTGTTCGTCATCGCGCACGGCCTGCCGGAGCGGCGGTACGATCGGTGCATCCAACTCCAGGCCCTGGTGCGCGGGATCAACGATGCGCCTGACTTTTCGGTGTTGGGCAAGACGCCGGCGGAATTTGAAAGCCAATTTCCTTCACTGTATCTCGACCTCGGAACAGACGGCATTTTGCTGTTCGATCGGGACGGGTACACGGCCAGCAAGCTCGACCGCGTTCGTCAGATCATAGCCCAGGCCGGCCTCGTCCGCGAACGCATCGACGGCGACATGTACTGGGACTGGCAACACACACCGGGCTTTCACTGGGAGATAACCTGGGAGGGTTTCCGTGAACTCGCATGACGATCCACTGTATCGGTTAAAACTGGCGAAACGCTCCCTGGCGAAGGCCGAGAACGATGCCGTTGATGGACAGTGGGACGACTGTTTGGCAGAGGCGCAAGAGGCCGTTGAGAATGCTGGCAAGGCCATCCTGGGACACTTTCGTCCCATTCCCAAGACACACGACGTAATCGGGCCGCTCAAGCGACTAACAGACAAAGGCAATTTGCCCGACGCCATCCGACAAGACATAGAGGCTTCTCTTGATGCTTTCCGCAACATGGGTTTGGCGACGCATATCCGCGCGGCTTACGGCGATGAGTTGACCGGCACCGTTCCCTGGGAACTCATCCAGGAGCCAGAGGCAACGGCCGGCCTGGAAAAAGCCCGGCGCGCCGTTGCGCTGGCCGAATCAGTTTATGCCGCAGTTAGTGGTGAGCCTCCCACAGTCGAGCCTGAAACCCCACAATCGGCAGAGGATGACGAATGAGGCTCGAAGCATTTAGAACCTTCTCGGTCCTCATAGTTTTGGCGATTGTTCTGAGCCTCGCCTCCCCCGTCCTCGCGCAAGGCACCCCCACTTATACCGTCCTCCCCGGCGACACGTTGACCAAGATCGCCCGTACGTCCGGCACGACGGTCGGCACGCTCATCAAGTTGAACCAGAGCCGCTATCCGTGCCTCGCGGTGAACGCGGCCTGTTTGCGCGCCAGCTGGGTGATCGCCGTCACCGCGCAGTCTGCCGCGACTCGCCCGGCGCCCGCGCCGACCGCCGCCGCCAGGATCACGCCCACCGTCGTCGAGGCGAACTCCACGACCACTGTCGAGCAGCAGATTATTGACCTGACTAATCAGAACCGATCGGCCAACGGCCTGCCGCCGCTGACGCGCGACGAACGCTTGATGGAGATCGCCCGCTGGAAGAGTCAGGACTTGGTGACGCGCGACTACTTCGCCCACGACGATCCGGTCACCGGAAGATTCTTGACCGGCGATCTGATCTTCGGTCAGGAGATCGGCAACTGGGCCGGCGAGAATCTCGCGTGGTTCAGCAAGGAATACCGGTCGGCCAGCCTCGCCGCCCAGGCTCTGCAAAGTTGGCTGGACAGCCCCGGCCATCGCGAAAACATCATGCGCTCACAATTCACTTTGACCGGGGCCGGCGTCGTCAGGTCGCGCACCGGCTGGATGATCGCGCAGGTGTTCGCCGGGCCGTAAATGCGCTACTTCAACCAGCACTCGTTCGCCATTTCCACAATCGTCATCATCGGCCTGGCCGCACTTGCCCTGCTCTACGACGGGGTGAAGCGCAGAGATTTGATCGCTCTCGGCGCGCTCGTCCTCGCATTCGGAGGAACGTTCCTGTTCCTGCGGCCCGGCCCCAGCACAGTGACCGAAGCCGCCGCGGTCGAGGCCGCAATCAAATCGGGCCGGCCGACGCTGATCGAATTTCAATCGAACTATTGAGGCGCTTGCATTGCAGTGAAGCCTGTCGTGGACAGACTCGAAGAGGAACTCGGCCCGAAAGGCCTGCAGGTGATCCGCTTGAACATCCAAGACCCGGCGGGCAGGGAAATCGGCGCGCGCCTTGGCTGGGAGTTCACGCCGACGTTCATCATGTTCGACGCTGCGGGCCGCGAGGTGTGGCGAGAGGCAGGGGTGATCGATCCAGCGGCAGTGCGCAAGGTGGTCGCAGGTCAGTGAAAGATTCAACACAACCCCGCAACTGCGGCGGGGCAGGCGACGCAAGGACGCAAAGAGAGAAAACCTTTGCGCCTTGGCGTCTTGGCGTTAAAAGAGGCCTATGAATTCACGCGACGAAGTCTTGGCTCTGTTCAGCGGCCAACGCGGCAAACGAAGACACTGCTTCAGCGGCCTCGCCAACGTCAGCGCGCCGGGACTTGAGCATCTCGGCTTGAAGTTCGCCGAAGTCCACACCGACCCGGCAAAGATGGCCGCCGCCGCCGCGACGACCTATCGCCTCTTCGGCTTCGAGTCGGCGGTCGTCCCCTTCGACCTCGGCGTCGAAGCCGGCGCGCTCGGCGCGTCGGTGGACTTTCACGCCGACGTGCCTTTCCCCATTTATCCCACCGTTCAACCCATCGCCGCCGGCCCCCAGAATTTTCGCCTCGATCCTCCCGCCGCCATTACGCGGCACGAGCGCATCGCGACTGTAATCGAAGCGATTCGGTTGCTGAAGGAGGATGTGGGGAGTGAAATCGTCGTGGGCGCGTGGGTGCCAGGGCCGTTCACGCTGGCGATGCAAGTTGTCGGTTTGCTCGAACTGACCACCGCCGTAGCCACCGATCCGGATGCAGTGGGGCTGGTGCTCGATCCGCTGACCGACGTTCTAGCCGAGGTCGCGCTGGCTTATCGCGCGGCGGGCGCGGATTTCATCACCGTCCACGAGATGGGCGGCTCGCCGGGCTTTCTCGGGCCGCCGTCGTTCAGGAAAATCATTCAGCCCCGGCTTCAGCGTTTGCTCGCCGCCCTGCCCTCGCCGCGCGTTTTGAGCGTGTGCGGCAAGACCAACCGGGCGATGACGATGCTCGCCGAATGCGGCGCAGACGCGATCAGTGTGGATCAGACGAACGACGTTGCGCTCTCGCGCCGAACACTCGGGCCGGACGTGATGATCTTCGGCAACATTGACCCGGTGGGGACACTGGCGAACGGGGAGGAGTCCGCGGTGCGGGAGGCCGTGCGCCGCGCGATCTACGACGGCGTGGACGCTGTGTGGCCGGGCTGTGATCTCGCGCCGCTCGTCCCGGCAGCAAACATGAGGGCGATGGCCGACGAAGCGCGGAAAAATTAGTTCGCGCGATCGCCGTTCCCCACCAGTGCCTGCAGAAAACCCATCACGGCGGCGGTCATGACCTGGCCTTCGTGCAAGACGCGGTCGGCGAGGCCGAGTTGCCGCTCGTGACGCAAGAGTTGTTCTTCGGGCGTCAGTTCGTACAGTTCGACCAGCACGCCGTGTGTGCCCTCCGGGTGGATGAAGGCGATCTTCTTTCCGCCTGTGCCAATGGTCGGCGTCTCGTTGATCAGCCGGATGCCTTTCGCGCGGAGACGATCCAGGCAGGCTTCGACGTCGTCTACCTCGAAGCAGATGTGATGCATCCCCGGCCCGCGCTTCATCAGAAACCGGGCGATCCCCGACAATTCGTTCGTCGGCTTCACCAACTCGACTTCGCTCTCGCCGGTCGGCAGGAAGGCGACAGCGGCCTGCTGGTCGGGGACATCCTCCACGTGAGTCAAATCCAACCCCAGCCCGTCACGCCAGAAACAGAGCGCGGCATCAATATCGTCAACCACAATCGCAATGTGAGCAATACGTTTTATCATAGTGTTGGCCGATACTCTCCCCAGACTCCCCTCAGCGTGTGGCAAATCTCACCCAGAGTCACATCGTTCTCGACACACTCGATGAACAACGGCATCAGGTTGTCCGAGCCGCGCGCGGCGCTTTCCAATTGCGCTCGGAGCAGGCTCACGCGCCGGTTGTCACGTCGAGCGCGCAGGGCCTTCAACCGTTCACGTTGGGCGAGTTCAATCGCCGGGTCAACTTTCAGCCTTTCCAGCCTCTCCCTCTCCTCGGTCACGAACTCGTTGACGCCGACGACGATCTGCTCGCCGCGCTCGACGGCCTGTTGATAGCGATAGGCCGCGTCCTGAATCTCGTTTTGGATGTAGCCCCGCTCGATGGCCGCCAACGCGCCGCCGAGGTCGTCAATCTTCTCGATGTATTCTTCGGCGCGGCGCTCGATTTCGTCGGTGAGCGACTCGATGGCGTAACTGCCCGCCAGCGGATCCAGCGTGTCGGCCACGCCGGACTCGCTGGCGATGATCTGCTGGGTGCGCAGGGCGACGCGCACCGCCGCCTCGGTCGGCAGGGCGAGCGCCTCGTCCATCGAGTTGGTGTGCAATGATTGTGTCCCGCCGAGGATGGCGGCCAGCGCCTGAATCGCCACCCGCACGATGTTGTTCTGCGGCTGTTGCGCGGTGAGCGTGCTTCCGCCGGTCTGCGTGTGGAATCTCAACATCCACGAGCGCGGGTCTTCCGCCTTGAACCGCTCGCGCATGATCCGCGCCCACAGCCGCCGCGCCGCGCGGAACTTGGCGACCTCCTCGAGGAACTGATTATGGGCGTTGAAGAAAAAAGCGATCTGCGGCGCAAATTCGTCCACGGCCATTCCTGCGATAATCGCCGCCTGAACGTAGGCGATGCCGTCGGCCAACGTGAACGCTACTTCCTGCACCGCCGTGCTCCCGGCCTCGCGGATGTGGTAGCCGGAGACTGAGATGGTGTTCCAGTTCGGCACATTGTCTTTGCAGTAGCGGAAGAGGTCGGTTACGAGGCGCATCGAGGGCGCGGGCGGAAAAATGTATGTCCCGCGAGCAATGTACTCTTTGAGAATATCGTTCTGCACCGTGCCGCGAAGCTGCCTCGGCTCGACGCCTTGCCGTCTGGCGACGGCGATGTACAGCGCCAGCAAAATCGCCGCCGGAGCGTTGATCGTCATGCTCGTGCTGACTTTGTCCAGCGGAATGCCGTCGAACAGCGTCAGCATGTCGTCGAGCGAGCAAATCGAAACGCCGACTTTGCCGACCTCGCCCAGCGCCATCGGGTCGTCGGCATCGTAACCGATCTGCGTTGGCAGATCGAAGGCGACCGAGTGGCCGGTCTGCCCTTGCTCGAGCAAGAACTTGTAGCGGCGATTCGACTCCTCGGCGGTGGCATATCCGGCGTACTGGCGCATCGTCCACAGCCGGCCGCGATACATCGTCGGCTGCACCCCGCGCGTGAACGGATACTCGCCGGGGAAGCCAAGTTTGTCGAGATACTCCGCGCCATCGTCGGCGGGCGGATACACGCGTTCCAACGGAATGCCGGAAGATGTCTCGAACTGCACGCGGCGTTCGGGAGATTTATTGAGGGTGGGCGCGACCACTTTCTGCTCCCACGTCCGCTTTGCGTTGGGAAGTATCTCTGTTGCCATCAATTCCTGATCCCTGGTTTATGCCATCGTCGCCAGCACCTGATTGTGCTCCACGCTATCGCCGGCCTTCACCCGCACGCGGCTCACCGTCCCATCGCGCGGGGCTTTGAGTTCGTTCTGCATTTTCATCGACTCGAGGATGATCAGGTTGTCGCCTTTGACTACTGTCTGCCCCTCGGCCACCGGCACGGCGACGACCAGGCCGGGCATGGGGGCTTTGAGGCTGAACTCGCCGCCCGAAACGGCCAGCCCACCGGAGGCCTTGCGCAATCGCTCTTCGCGCTCGTCGGCCACGCGGACTTCGTACAGCACACCGCGCAGGAGCACTTGCCAGGCCTCCTCGCGCTCCTCCACAAACGACTCATAGGATTCGTTGTCCAACAGCAGTGAATACAGCGACTGTCCAGCGAGGCTGGCGAAATCGATCGCATATTCGACCCCGTCGACCACGATATGCCGGTCGTCGTTGATTTCGATGATATAGGTCTTGTCGTTTAGCGTCGTCGCGTATTTCATGCCGATCTTTGGGATTTGGGGCTTGGCATTTGGGATTTGTTACCTGTGCATCCTCTCATACCGCCCCACCCACTTCCAATTGCTCGTGTCGCGCTCGCCGCGCTGGACGATCTGGGCGGCCATCTGGCTCTCACGGTGAGCGACCAGCGTGGCCAGGATGGCAGCGATCTCCGGACGCAGCTCCCGGTCTTCGTCCATCTCGAATCGCTCTTCGATGAAGCGGGTGTCAAAGTGCCCGGCGATGAAACGGTGGCTATTCATGATAGTCTGGTGAAACGGGATGGTGGTCTTGACCCCCACGATGCGATACTCCTCCAGCGCCCGGCGCATTCGCAGGATGGCCTCGCCGCGCCCCTCGCCCCAGCAGATCAGTTTGCTGATCAACGAGTCGTAATAAGGTGAAACCTCAAAACCGGCGTACACCCCGGTATCCACCCGCACGCCGGGGCCGGTCGGCAGAATCGTGGATTTGATCTGACCGGTGGACGGAAGGAAGTTGTTGTACGGGTCTTCGGCGTTGATGCGGCATTCGACCGCCCAGCCGTTGAGCGAAACATCTTCCTGTGTGTAGCGCAGCTTCCGGCCCCGCGCGATTCGGATTTGCTCTTTGACGATATCCACGCCGGTCACGGCCTCGGTGACAGGATGCTCCACTTGCAGGCGGGTGTTCATTTCGAGGAAGTAAAAGCTCTGCTCCTTGTCCACCAGAAACTCGATCGTTCCGGCGTTGACGTAGTCCACCGCGGCTGCCGCTTTGCAGGCGACTTCGCCCATGCGTGCCCGCAGTTCCGGGTGCGGGTCGACGAACGGCGACGGCGACTCTTCGAGCACTTTCTGATGCCGCCGCTGGAGCGAGCACTCGCGCTCGCCGAGGTGGATGACGTTGCCGTGCGTGTCGGCCAGGATTTGAAATTCAATGTGCCGCGCGCCGGTGACGAGTTTTTCGAGATACACGTTGCCATCGCCGAAGGCCGCCTCGGCCTCGCGCCGCGCCGCCGCGAGCGCGCCGGACAAATCTTCGGGGCGGATTACCTCGCGCATCCCTTTGCCGCCGCCGCCGGCCGTCGCCTTGATCAGCACCGGGAAGCCGATCTGCGGCGCGATGGCGATGATCTCCTCGTCGCGCAGACTCCCCTCGGCCTCGGTGCCGGGGACGACGGGCACGCCGGCTTTGGTGACGGTGGCGCGGGCCACCGCTTTGTCGCCCATCGCCGCGATCGCCGATGGCTTCGGCCCGATGTAGGCGATCCCCGCCTCTTCGCAGGCGGCGGCGAATTCCTCACGCTCGGCCAGAAAGCCGTAACCCGGATGAATGGCGTCACTCTCGGTCTTGCGCGCCACGTCGAGAATCTTGTCAATCCGCAGATAACTCTCGCGCGACGGCGCCGGGCCGATGGAATAGGCCTCGTCGGCGTAACGCACGTGCAGAGCGTTGCGATCCACTTCCGAATACACCGCGACCGTCGCAATGCCCAATTCGCGGCACGCGCGGATGATGCGGACAGCGATTTCACCCCGGTTGGCGATGAGGACTTTCTTGAACATGTTGACAGAGAGCCTGTATTGTGCTATCTTATCGGTACAGTCGCAAGACTGCGTTTGCACCGGTGCCCGCCCCGACTTCGGTCGGGGCGATGTTTTAACTCCCCCAATCCATTATTCCCCCGCCCAGGTCTGGAATGTTAAGATACCTATCTGCTGCTGCCCGCAGTTCTCTGGAAACTGTGTGCCGGAAAGCGCAGACGATCACCTGTTTGCCCTTCGGGCGCAGCCTCCGGGCAAGGGCTGCGAAGTCGCTGTCTCCAGAAAATAGCACCAGCGTATCGTAATCGCTGATCCAATCCATCGCATCTAGCGTGATCTCGACGTCAAAGTTGGCTTTCTGATCAGGTGAACCGCCTGACTGAAGCACAGTTTTGACCGGCTTGGAAACGATCTGGTAGCCAATGTGCCTCAACGCACCCATAAACGCGGCATGGGCTGGCGTGCCGAAATCGGCGATGTAAACCACAATCTGCACCAAGTTCGTCTCGCGCCGAAAGTACCGGGCGAGGTTACGATAGTTCACCCTTTTGCCGATTGTCTCTGCGCCTTTGGAGAAATTGGCTGAATCTATCAGGACGAGTGCGCGACCGTGTCGTTTCCAGTCAATCGTCACCACTTGGCATTTCCCTCAGTGCCTCAGTTTCCTCCATGTCCTACAAAGGGATATTCCCATGCTTCTTCGCCGGAGTCGCATCCCGCTTGTCGGCGGTCCAGCATCTCTGTTCAGAGCGGTATGTTTCCATGCTTCCTGCCGTTGGTTCCTCTCGGTCTACTCACTTTCGACTCTTACCGAGCGCTATAATGATTGTCATGATTATGCTGATGCCGATGGTCAACGGCATTGCGAAGGGTGCGGCAACTATGCACATCACGAGTCCCAGCACCCCTCCACCATTGTCGCCCTTGATAAGACGTACTATTAGCGGCACCAGCCCGAACAAGAACCCCATTACTATAACTAGCATCAGACTATCCATCTCATCCTCCTAGTGCTGAACCGTTGGACCCAGAAGCGAGATAACGAACAGGCCGAAGCAGCACACTTCGCCGGGTTAGCATCCCGCTTCCCGGAGGCCCAGCATCTCCGTTCAGAGCGGTATGTTTCCATGCTTCTTCGCCGGATTCGCGTCGCGCTTGTTTTCCAGCATTTCCAACGCGTTGATGAGGCGCGAGCGCGTCTCGCGCGGCTCGATCACGTCGTCAATGTAGCCCCGGCTGGCGGCGACGTAGGGGTTGGAGAACTTCTCCCGGTAATCGGCGACGAGTTCGGCTTTCTTGGCAATCGGGTCTTCGGCCTCGGCTAATTCTTTGCGGAAGATGATGCTCACCGCGCCGTCGGGGCCCATGACCGCGATCTCGGCGGTCGGCCACGCAAGGTTCACGTCGCCGCGAATGTGTTTTGAACTCATCACGTCGTACGCCCCGCCGTAGGCTTTGCGCGTGATCACGGTGATCTTCGGGACGGTGGCCTCGCAGTAAGCATACAGCAGTTTCGCGCCGCTGCGAATGATGCCGCCGTGCTCCTGTCCGATGCCTGGGAGGAAGCCGGGGACATCCTCGAAGGTGACGATCGGCAGGTTGAAGCAATCGCAGAAGCGCACGAAGCGCGCCGCCTTCTCAGACGAATTGATGTCGAGCACGCCGGCCAGAACCGCCGGCTGGTTGGCGACGATGCCGACGGAGTGCCCGCCGAGGCGCGCGAACCCGACGACGATGTTCGCGGCGTAATGCTCGTGGACTTCAAAGAACTCGGCGTTGTCCACGATCATCTTGACGACCTCTTTCATGTCGTAAGGCTTGCTGGGATCGTCGGGGATGATCGCGTCCAGCCGCTCGTCCATCCGCAGAGGGTCGTCGGCGGATTTGGCGAAGGGCGGGTCTTCCATGTTGTTTTGTGGCAGATAGGCCAACAATTTGCGAATGAGGAAGAGGCAGTCGGCCTCGTTGTCCGTCGCGAAATGCGACACGCCCGAGACGGCGTTGTGCGTCTCGGCCCCGCCAAGTTCCTCGAAGCTTACGTCCTCGTGTGTCACCGCTTTGACCACGTCGGGGCCGGTGACGAACATGTAACTTGTGTTCTTCACCATGAAGATGAAGTCGGTCAGCGCGGGCGAGTACACTGCGCCGCCGGCGCATGGGCCCATGATCGCCGAGATCTGCGGGATGACGCCGGAGGCGAGAGTGTTGCGCAGGAAGATGTCGGCGTAGCCGCCGAGCGATACGACGCCCTCCTGGATGCGCGCGCCGCCGGAATCGTTCAGCCCGATCAGCGGCGCGCCGGACTTGATCGCCATGTCCATGATCTTGCAGACTTTTTCGGCGTGAACTTCGCCGAGGCTGCCGCCGAACACCGTGAAATCCTGCGAGAAGGCGTAGACCAGCCGGCCATTGATCGTCCCCCAGCCGGTGACGACGCTGTCGGCGAGGAATTTCTTTTCGTCGAGGCCGAAGTCGGTGGTACGGTGAGCGACGAAGGCGTCCACCTCGCGGAACGATCCTTTGTCGAGCAGAAGATCGAGCCGTTCGCGGGCGGTCAGCCGGCCGCGCTTGTGCTGGGCCTCGATGCGATCCTCGCCGCCGCCGCGTTTGGCTTCTTCTTTCAATTCGCGCAAGTGTTTGATGTTGAGATCAAGACTCATGGCTGGCTCCGAGAAGTGACGAATGGCGGGTGGCACGTGACGCGCAGACGATCACGGCAGGCGTCACCCGTCACCCGTCTCCCGGTCAAAGGCTGATCGGATCCCCGGCCACCACAGAATTCCCCAGGTCATTCCAACGCGCAAAAGCGACACCGCCGCCTGCCAGGGCCACACCTGACGCGCATCGGCCGAGACTTCGAAAAGGATTCGAGTCAGCCAAGCCTGCAGGTGATACAGGCTGACCGCGCCGAGAGTCAGCCAGCGTGCCCAGCGCCGCATACGCCACAGGCCGGCGCTCGCGGCTCCGAGGACGATCGCCCATATCAAACCGCTTAGGCCGAGATAAGTCGGCGACACGGAGAGACGCAACTGGGCCAGGTAGGCTTCGTTCAGAAAAACGTGGGCGGCACGTAAGAGATTAGATGCCGATAGAAGAAACACCGCCAGGGCCAGCCAAGTTACGGTGCGAGGGCGCGGCATGGGGGAGAGAGGTGTCGAAAAGGCCGTGATTTCATCAATTGCCGCCAACTTCGTACAACAAGAAGAGCGGCTGACCATCGTCGGCGTAGAACCATTGAAGCCGGCCAAGGGGGTAGCGCTGAGTAACGAAGGCTGACTCGTTTTGCCTCTCAGGCAGGAACGCGAACGCGGTGCGCGGGCCGTTCAGGGGCCAATCCGGCGGAGCGCCGAGGGCCTCGATCACGTCGTGGCCTTGCGCTTGCGGGGCGAGATACGGCAGGGTCGAGAACCCATCGTAGCCCATGCGAGGCGCGCCAAAGAAATATGCCTCCGAACCTGCCGGGTACTTCGACAAGTATTGAGCCAACTTGCTCGCCACCTCGGTGTTGGCGTCGCCGTACCGGAAGCCAGGCGTGTATTCTCTGAAATAGAAATTCAGGTCAAGCCCCATCGCCGCCAACGTCACCACCGCGACTGCGCCGAAAGTCATCAGGCGCGCGGACGGCCACGCTTCGATCACCCAATGCGCGAGGCTGGCCAGCGGGAGCGCAACGAGCAACGCCGCGACCGGCGCGCCGATCACGTAGCGTTGTCCGGCCGGCGTATTGTCGGTGAGCGCGCCGATGGTCACCACGCCTGCGAGCCACAACAGCAGAAGCCAGTAGCGTGAGTCGCGGAAGTTGAGCAGCGCCAGCGTGACACCCAGAATGAAAAGCCCGGCCGGCAATGCGAGCAGCATGGGCTTTCCGGAGTTATACCACATCTGCATCGGTATCGTCGTGAAGCCGAGAGCAGAGTCGCGAAAGTTCTGCGCCAGCAATTGCCACGCAGGTTGATGGTTGGCAAGACTCGCGTTCTCCAGCCAGCCGTTCGTCAGAATGCTGAAGCGAACAACCGGAGCCACAAAATCCTCGGGATGGCTGAGGAAGTGCAATCCCAGAGGCAGGAACACAACCACTGCCGCCAGGCCCATGCTCAAGAGATCGGGCAAGCGCCGCCACACGCGCCGGAAGTCGGTCAGCAATTTCAGCACCAACCAAGCCGAGATGACGACTGGGATCAATCGCGCGCTCGTGTAAAAGTACTGGCTCAAGCCGATCAGCAATCCCGCGGCGATGAAGTTCCAGCGGCCTCCCGTTTGCCAGCCGCGCCAGAATGCCCCCAGCGCCCACACCGCGAATAGCGCGTCCCAGATGTTGTTCAAGCCGATGCGGCTGAAGTGAATGTGAAACGCGAGGCCTGAGAGCAGCGTCGCGCTCAGGCCGGCCACCGCTCTCCCAAAGAAAGGTCGCGCGAACCAATACAAGCCCACCACTGTGAGCGCGCCGGCAATCGCCGACGGCGTCCGCAGGGCTTCGTAGTTGTTGCCCAGAATGCGAATCGCGACGGCGGGCACTACGAAAAACAAAGACGGGAACTCGTACCATGAAACAGTAAAGGGATTGTCAAAGCGGCCCTCGAGGAATGAGACCGCCGATAATCCCGCCGAGCCTTCGTCGCCTGAGAGGCCGCGAGGGATGGTTCCGTTGTCAATCCATCTGACGAGCAACGAGAAAACGAACAAGACTGCGACGAGGGCGACTTCGCGACGACTCCAGGGCGGGCCAAGCACAGAGGCAACCATCCCGCCATCGCGCGCCTCGCCTGCGCGGTAAGCGCCGACCACCACCAACGCGATCGCGGCGAACCACGCGCCGAGCGCGGCCCACGGATGAATCATCTTTGGACCGCCGCCCGCGAATACGCCGGCCGCATTGGCGCAGCCGAGGGCCAGCGCCAGCAGGAGGAGTTGAAAGGGCATCACGCGAAAGGGCGCGCCGACGACGCTCATCCAGCGCGGCAGAGTGTGTTTCATATACAGATACCGCCCCAAAACAAAAAGCCCGATTCCGCTCAGAACATAGGGAACGCCGGGCGTCGCAACGTCGTGCGGGCCGCTGAGAATTTGCTGCCCAACCGCCGTCAGCCCAACGGCTCCAGCCAGGATGACGATCAGCGTGATACGGTAATTGAGTTCCGGGCTGAGGCCGACAGACATGGGATTCACTGCGCCGTCGGCCTCGGCCTGCGGCGGCATGGTGGCCGGCTTCATTGCCGCTGGCGGCTCAAGCTTCTTGAGCGGCGGCACTCGCCGGTATTTCATCCAGGTGAGGACGGGAGAGAACGCTCCGAGCACGCGCACCTCTTGAACGCTCTGACCTTCGGCAGAGTCGGCAGGCCGATACCGCCCAAGCCAACGCATCAGCAGCACGTCGGCGACGACGGCAGCGAGGATGGCGGCGATCGGAACGTAGACCTGCTGGAGAGGCATTGTTCAATCGGCGGAGGAGGCCGAAGGGCTTTGAGCGATGGCCGCTTCCAATCGGGAGCGCGCCAGCCGGAACGATGAGTCAGCCCACATCAAGCCCAACGCAATCAACAGCGAAAGCAGGCTGATGCCCAGGCCGGCGTAGTGACTCGTCGGGCTGAAGACGAAGGTGTAAGTGTGCTCGCCGGGGGGCATGACCGCGCCAAGATAGTAATTGGCTGACGTAATCTCAGCGGGACGTCCATCAACCAAGAGACGCCAGCCGGCGTAGTCGCTGACGAGGACGACCAGTTGATCGCCGGCGGTGCCGGGCGCGCCCGTCACCACCACGCTGTTCGGGCCGTCGAGGCGAGCTTTCAAGGCCGACGCGTCCTGCCGGTTCAGAGACGCATAAGGCTGTAGCTCAGCCGGCGCGGCGCTGAAGGCGAACGGCAGAGCGTCGGGCAAATACCACAAGCCCACGCCGTCGAAGTCGTGGATCATTTCGGCGTTTTCCGGGCGAGGCTGATCGGGCAGGGCCAACATGTATTTCGGAGTGGCGACGAACGGCGAGCCTTCGCCGTGCTGTTGGTCGGAAGTGGCGACGTGCCGCCCGTATTCAAAGTTGATGATCGGCATTTCCATCTCGTAGGCGGCCGGAGTCCAGTCCCAGTAGATCGTGCCCCCGCCGATGTTGGTGTAATAGAGGTCGGGGTCGTAATTCTTCAACCACGTCAAAGCCGTGTTGGGCTTGGGGTTGCGAGGCCGAGGGGCGAAGGCAAAGACTTTGTTGATCGAGTACACGTCGCGAAGCGTCAGCACGAGAACGACGATCAAGGCGACGTCGAGGATATGCTTTATTGACACGCCGGTGATCGCCGGCCCTCCATCTTTTCGCGAGACGACGGCGACGAAGCCTCGCCCCCATCGCCGCAAATCAAGGAGCAGAGATTGCAGGCCGATCCCGCCCAGCACAATTAGAGGACTGGTGGCCAGCACGAGCAGGCGATTCGGAAAGCGAAAAGTATAGAGGAAGGGAACCCAGTCGTAGATGTATTTGACCGGGGCGAATTTGCTGGCGTGCCAGGCGAGGATGACGAGCGCGAGCACGGCCACCCCGATCAGGGCGGGGCGGCGGTGACGGCGGCTCAACGCCAGCGGAGTCAGCGACAGCGCCGCGAGCACCGGCAGGAAGCCGATGTAGAACCAGTTCCATCCGCCGGCCGACCCCAGTATTTCGGTATTGAACCACGCGGGCTGTGACACCACGTAGTTGATCAACGCATAGCGGATCGGCTGTGAGAAACGCTGATCCAGGTCTTGCCCCGCATCCCGAACGGTGTAGCGGTAGCCGTCGGCGAGCGGCAACAGCGTCACCGCCGCCAGGCCGACGCCCAACGCCGCGACGGCAATCGCTCTCTGTGCTTTGGGCCAGCGATCGGCGCGATGTGAGGAGAGCAAAGCCACAATCATCAGCGCACTCAGACTCACCAACAGATAGAACGGGTAGTAGCCTCCGCCGGCCGTGAGCACCATCGCCACGCAGATCGCGGCCAGCGCCAGCGACGCCCGATCGCGCCGGCGGACTGCCCACCAGAAACTCGCAAAGCACCACGGGAACCAGGCCATGCCCAG
>JACQED010000382.1 GCA_016200785.1 Chloroflexota bacterium | reverse complement strand
GTTCGTTCACCTCATTGGCCCGGACGGATTGGTTCACGGCCAGATCGACACGTGGCCCGGCGAGGGCACGCGGACGACGAGCGGCTGGAGGCCGGGCGAACGCATCGCCGACACCTACGAGATTCGCGTGCCCGACGATGCTCCGCCGGGCGAGTATTCAGTTGAAGTCGGGTGGTATTTGCTGGCAACATTGGAGAGGCTGCCGGTGTTGGGCGAGGACGGAAGGCCAGTGGATGACAAGCTGCTCAAGACGGGATTGACAGTTCGAAAGTAGCCTCGCCCTTTCGTTCATGCTATAATCCGCGCCGTTCGGAGACCCGCCAGTTGTGATACCGCCGCTCGCGATCAAGGGGATCAAAGATGGCTTGTTGATTACTCTCGGCGACGGCGATTGGCCGGAGGTCGCCGCCGGCCTCATGGCGCGTCTCGAAGAGACGCCGGACTTTTTCAAAGGCGCGAAGGTCATCCTGCAAATCGGGTCGCGCGTCCTCGGCGCGGCCGACCTCGGGCACTTGCGCGATCAACTCAGCGATCGCGAGATCGTGCTGTGGGCGGTGCTGAGCGACTCGGGCACGACGCAGACGGCGGCGCAGTCGTTGGGCCTGGAGATCGCCCTGCCCCAGCCGCCCGAGCTCGAGCCGACGATTGACCCGGAGGAACGGGGTGACGAGGCGATGTTCGTGCGCCGCACTCTGCGCTCCGGGCGCGCCGTCCACCACCCCGGCCACGTGATCGTCGTCGGCGATGTGAACGCGGGGGCGGAGATCGTCGCCGGCGGCGACGTCGTCGTGTGGGGCAAAGTGCGCGGCGTCGTCCACGCCGGGGCGAACGGCGACGAGAACGCGATCATCTGCGCCCTCGACCTCGCGCCGACGCAACTGCGCATCGCCGGCCACATCGCCATTTCGCCAGAGCGCAAAGGCCAGCCCACGCCCGAAGTGGCCCGCATTAGAGATGGACGGATTGTGGCTGAACCCTGGGGGAAATAATCCCTCTCCCAGTGGGAGAGGGCGCAGGGCGAGGGAGGGAGGCTAGATGCCCGCAACGGTCGTGACAATTACATCGGGCAAAGGCGGCGTCGGGAAGACGACGGCGACCGCGAACATCGGCGTCGCTTTGGCGGCCGGCGGCCAGCGTGTGGTGTGCCTCGACGCCGACATCGGCTTGCGCAACCTCGACGTGGTGATGGGCCTCGAGAATCGAATCGTCTACGATCTGGTGGACGTGGTCGAGGGCCGTTGCCGGTTGAAGCAGGCGCTCATCAAGGACAAACGCCTGCCCGACCTGCATCTCATCCCGGCCGCACAGACGCGCGACAAATCCGCCGTCAGCCCGACCGATATGGTGCGCCTCGCCGACGAGCTGCGGCCCGACTTCGACTGGATCATCATCGACTCACCAGCGGGCATCGAGCGCGGCTTCCGCAACGCCATCGCCCCCGCCGACCGCGTCCTGATTATCACCAACCCCGAAGTGTCAGCCGTGCGCGACGCCGACCGCATCATCGGGTTGATCGAGGCCGAAGAGAAAGGCCCGGCCGAACTGATCTTGAACCGCGTCAGGGCCGACATGGTCAAACGCGGCGACATGCTCGGCACGGCGGATGTGCTGGAGGTGCTGGCGATTGAGTTGATCGGCCTCGTGCCGGAAGACGAGAATATTGTCGTCGCCAGCAACCGCGGCGCTCCGGCGGCGCTGGACGGCAACTCGCGCGCCGGGCAGGCTTTCCGAAACATCGCCCGGCGCTTGAATGGCGAAGATGTGCCCTTTATGAATCTGGACGAAAGCAAGGGCTTTTTCGAGCGGCTTGCCCGTCTCGTCCGCCCGGGAGGGTGACGTGAGCAGTTTCTTTTCCCGGCTAACAGGGCGCAGAGACGCATCCAGCGCCGAGACCGCCAAAGAGCGGCTGAAACTCGTTTTGATTCACGACCGCACCGACATCTCGCCGGCGGTCATCGAAGTGCTCAAGGACGAAATCATCGCCGTCATCTCGCGGCACGTGGACATCGATCGCGACCTTGTCGAGATCAACCTGACGCAGAACAATCGCGAGAGCCGCCTGGTCGCCGACATCCCTCTGATCAATTCGCCGAAGAAGAGGCGGGGGTGAAATTTCGAAGGGTTCAAAACGAATGGGCCTTTGTCTTTTCTGCATGGTCACCGAGCCACTGTAATCTCTCCCAACAACATCGCCGTTCCCTGCTCCTCCCCCTTCGGCGACCGCACCGACAGACGCTCCCCGGTGTCCGCATCGTACATCCCCACGCGCAGTTGATATTGGCCGGGCGGAACGTCGGCGGCAAGGGGAATCGTCCTCGGATCGATCCAGAATTGCATGTCACCCCCCCACTCAAAGGTCGGCTGAGTTCCGTTCAGCGGCGGCCCGTCAAACTGCGCCACCGGCGCGCTGTTCTCGTCCTTCGCCAGATGGACGAACACGATCAGATTGGCCGGCGTCGTTCGCGCCGACATCCAATAGAGCGTCACAGATAAATCTTTACCGGCGACGACGGTCGTCTGCGGCAGGTCGAAGCCGCGAAACGAGATCGCGTCGCCTATCCGGCGGTACAGCGCGTGCTGCTGGATCGGCGGAACCTGGAAGATGACCCGATCAGGGCCGACGAATTCGCCGTCTTGAAATCGGGCGACCTCTTTCACGTTGGCCGCGAACGCCGGGGCGACAGCCCCGGAGAAGAATCCGCTCGCGCGGTTATCGGCGATCAGGTACTCGATGCCGCTGGCCTGATATTCCGCAAGCCGCCGGTCGTAGATCGAGTGCGCGACCTCGGTGTGAAACGATTGCGGGCCGGGGAAGCCGCCGTATCCGCCTTGAAGTTCGGCGCAGTCGTACTCGCACGCCACGCGCGCTCCCTGCGGCACAGTACGCCTCAGCCACTCGGCGGTCGCCACGCGCGTATCGGGCCGGCGTAGTTCGGCTAACTGATCCAGGTCGGCGCGAACCCATGGCGCCGCGAGCAAACCACCCACAAGGATTGCCGTCGCCGCCCCAAGCACCGGCGGCCGAATCCAACGCGCCATCGTCACGATGCCCACGGCCCAGAACAGGGCGAAGATCAGCACAAGATAATACATGTCTTTGAAGCGGGCCTCGGCCTGAGTATAGATGACTGCGGCCACGGCTCCGCTGAAGGCCAGCGCGCCAAGTTTCATGCGATGAGTTCCAGAACGGCCAGGCGTGCCCCAGGCGAGTCCGAGGCCGAGCAAGGCGGCGACGAGATTCACCGCGCCCAGATTCTCCACGAGCCGTTGGGCATTTTCCCGCAACTGAGTCGCAAAAACGTAATTGGGCCGAAGCAGCCGGCGCAAATTGAAGACTTCCAACAGAATGGCCCTGATGAGCGGCGAAGTGCGGAGAAGAAGGATGCCGGCGATCAGAAGAAACGCGCCGCCGAGCAACCACGCCATGCGCGCCCAACGTTTTCGCACGACCGTAAAGAGACCGACCAAGGCCGGCGCGGCGATCACCGGCAGCATGTTGTACTTGGCGAGAAAGGCGGCAGCGCTCAGGCCCAACGCCGGCGCGAGCCAGCGTTGGCTGCGCCGCTCGACTGAGACGACCGTGACTATCAGCGCGGCCAGCGCCAACAGCCAGGCCAGCACGTCGGCGCGCATCTGGCTTCCGTTGACGACCGCCGCGGACTCGGCGGCCAAGAACATCGCCATCAGCGCGCCAGCCGCCCGGCTGTGAATCCGCCGCCCAAGTTGATAGGCAAGCGCCAGCAGAACCACGCTGTACAGTGCGCTGAACGCTCTGCCGAAGAAGAATATTTGATCCTGCCGCGCCGCGCCGCCCGAGGCGGCCTCTGTCACCCACTGCTCGCCCGCGAGTTCGTAGATGCGCAGCGGCGGATAGTTGGCCTTCAACTCGCGATGCCCCAACAGCCTGATTTGAGTTGCGCCGATGAACAGCAGCGGATCGTCCGGGTCCAGTTGATAAGGCAGGCCCCAAGCCAGCGCCCCGGAGCGCAAAGCAAATCCGGCCAGTGCGATCACGATGAACGCGCCCGACCAAAGACGTTTCAGATCCATGCGGGAAGACTAACGAAGGTGCTTGTTGTAATCCATGTCGAACCACATCGCGAAGAGCAGGAACTGCAAGCCGGTGATGACCAGCACCACCGCGAACAGCGGGCCTGTCTCCTTGATGGGACCGACGATCAGGCGAAACCAGACGAGGTAGAGTCCGAAGGCCACCCCGGGGAAGAAAAGTCCCATGCCGACCAGGTAGAAGAAAACCAATGGATGGAAATCGCGGATGACGTACTTTTCGCGCAAGCGCCACCAGAAGCACTTGAACAACAGCCACGACAAAGTCGGGATGACGCGAGGCAGGCGGATGCCGGACTTCTCGCCGACGTTGTAGATCGGACGAATGGGCACGTCGCGCACGCGGAAGTTGTTCACATTGAGCAGGACCAGCATGTGGTTGGGATAACCATAGCGCCGGTAGAATCTGTCGAGCGGAAGCCGCGACAGCGCGTCGCGTGAGATGGCCGTATAGCCGGTCTGCGAATCGGCGATGTGCCAGTAGCCCGAGGCGATTTTCGTGAACAGCGAGAGGAACGCGTTGCCGAGGTAGCGGTAGCGCGGGATGATGTGCCACGCTTCGCCGGTGTACAGGCGATTGCCCTTGACGTAGTCGGCCTCGCCGCGGACGATCGGCCCGATCATCGCCGGCAAGTCGGCGGGATCGGTTTGCGCGTCGCCCGCCATCACCGCCACGACGTCCATCCCGTCGGCCAGCGCCTGCCGATAACCGGTCACGACTGTGCCTCCCGGCCCCTGGTTGGCCGTGTGGCTGATCAGCGTGATGCGTGGATCGCGCCGGGCACGTTCGGCAACGATCTGAGCCGTAGCGTCCGTGCTGGCATCGTCCACGACGTAAATCCGATCGGCGTAATCGGGCATCGTCTCAAGCACGCCGCCGATCAACTTCTCTTCGTTGTATGCCGTCACGATGACGGCGATCTTGGCGTTGTCGAACATGCTGTCGCGCTCATTCCAGATAGCCCATACTCATTGATTTGCCTCTGCCCTCGCTATCCCAAGTCCCCACAGCCAACCGCCGAGCGAAGTGATCGCCTCTCCCGCGATCCACATAAGGCGCGCCAGGATTGCCAACGTTAAAGCCGACTGAGGAAGTGTGGGCGTCAACAGAGCCGCCAGCGCCACCTCGCGTACGCCCAATCCGCCGGGCAAAGGAGTCAAGAAACCGACTGTCCAAGCGAGAGCGTACATTGAAACGAACGGCCAAAACAAACTGATGGCGCTAATTCCTATCGCTTCCGCCAGCGCCATGAGCGACGCTCCGAGGACAATCCACCGGGCGGCAAATAAGAGGAACAGCACGCCCAGATCGCGCAAGGGCAAATGGCCCAGGCCGCTCCACTGGAGCAGTTGCCGGAATGGTCTAGTTTCTGCCCAGCGCGATCGCTGTAGCCAGCGCAGGCCAATCAGGAGTACAGGCAAGAGCGCGAGCGCGGCCATGGCGCTTCCATCCTGGGCCACGTTTTGGAGAGCCAACGGCGCCGCGAATACTGCCCCGGTGAGAACCATCAGTATCAATTCAATCGCAGTGCTCTGGACGGCGCGTTCGGGCGAGTTGTCCGACCGCAAGAACAGAATCGATCGCCCGACATACAGGCCCAGGCCGCCTGGAAGATACTTATACGGCTGTGTCATCAACGAGATCGACATCGCCCTCGGCGCGCTGATGGCGCTTCCCGTGGCGCGCAAGGTGCGCGACCAGCCGTAGGCGGCCAAAACAAAAAAGCCGCTCTGCAAAGCGACGGCTACCCATATCCACTCGAGCCGGAGCGACAGATTGCGCCAGTCTATCGCTTGCCACGCCTGCCGCGCTCGTCCCTGCGCGGCGTAAACAATGACAGCCAGCAGTAGAATTTGCCCGAGGAAAATGCCCGCTCGAAGAAGGCGGCGATCTGCGATGATGTTTCCAAATTCGTAACTATTATTCACGATCATTGCGCCCGCACTGCGGCCATCGTCGGATGTCCGAGCCAAGTGATCTCCCCAAAGGCCGCGCGGCATTATACTCCATTATGATATACTTCGCGCGCCGGACAGGAATTGGCCGTGAGACTCACACCTCGACGACGACAGCAGCTCGAAATATTCGCGTTGGCGCTGGCCGCGCATTTGATCCCGATGGCGATTGCGCTCGTCGATCCGCGACGCGCCTACACCGCCGGCGACTCCGAAAGTTGGTTCATCCACGCGCGGAATCTTGTGCTCTATCACGTGTATTCGGGCGAGGCGGCTGCGCCGTTCTTGCCGGGAGTGTTTCGCACTCCGGCCTATCCTGTTTTTCTCGCCGGCGTGTTTGGGCTGACGAATTTCAACCTCGGCGCCGTGCTGGCGGTGCAGGCCGTTCTCGCGGCGCTGAGCGCAGTGTTTCTTTTTGAGCTGGCAACACGCATCGGCCTGTCTGACGCGGCAGCTCGCCTCGGCGCGATCGCGATCAACGTCTACCCTCTCGCGGCGATCTTCTGGGCAACGCTCGCTTCCGAGAACCTGTTCGTCTTCTTCCTCGTTCTCACCCTCCTCCTCACGTGGGACGGCGCGAATCGTTCGTGGCTCAACGCGCTCGCCACGGGCGGCGCCGCCGGGCTGATGACTCTCACGCGGCCCATCGGCGTCCTGGTCCTGCCCGCGCTGGCCATCGGCGTGATCTGGAAATGCGCGCCGAAGCAAGCCGCTCTACGATTGGTCTCGGCCTCACTCGGACTCGGTCTCGTTCTCACACCGTGGTTGTGGCGCAACGCGCGCGTGTTCGGCAAACCGGCGCTCGCCAGCGTGGGCGGCATCAATCTGCTGACCTACAACGCCGCCGCCGTTCTGACGCATCGCGCCGGGCTTGGCTTCTGGGAGGGGCGCTACCTGGTCTATGATTACTGGAATCACTATTACGAGTCGCTCGACCCGAAGCCGCAGAACGAAGTCGAGGATGCCTACGCCATGCAGAGCGCGGCGATGGTCATCTTGATGGAGAACCCGGCGCTGTCAATCTGGATCAACTCGGTCGAAAGCCTCAACAGCCTGCGCCCCGGCTTCGGCCAGTTCACGCTCTTCCTTCAGCCGAACGCATTCCATCAATCGCAATCAACCGGCAACGACGTCTCTCCGGCGTCCGGCAGTTTCTCACGGCCTCTCGTCCTCGGTGTGACGATCGCGTTGACGGCGTTCTACGGGGCCGCCTACCTCGCCTTCGCGCTCGGCGCGATCCTGATGCTTCTGCGGCGCGAGTGGCCGGCGGTATTTGCATTGTTAGCGCCGACCGCGATCTTGCTTCTCTCGCCCGGCCCGGTGGCGAGCTCGAGATTCCGAGTGCCGGCCGAGCCGCTGATGGCGCTGGTCGCGGCTTACGCGATCCGCGAGATCGTCTCGCGCTGGAGGGATTGGCGTGCCGCGCCGCGCTCGGGGCGACATCCCCTCCCCGCCTGATCGACCTTTGGTGTCCGCAACATCCACTCGCGTCTTCAAGCGCAATATTCGCTTGGCGATCTTAGGATTGTTGGCCGCGTCCGCCGCGCTGTGTGCCGCGGCCGCGTTGATTCCTCACGCGCCGCGCGGCCTGAACGCCGAGTATTTCTCCGGCACGGAGTTCGCCGGCGAGCCGCAATCCAAGAAAGTCGAGCGATGGATCGCCGTCAACTCGAACGAGATTCGCGCCGACCGGCCAACGAGCATCCGTTGGAGCGGGTTCATCTGGGTCGGCACACCGGGCGACTACGAGTTCACACTCGACTCGCCCGGACTCGCCAGCCTGTCGCTCGACAACGGGACGCTTCTCGACGTTCCGTCGCAAATTGAACAGAGCCGACAATCCGCGCACGTCACGTTGACCGCTGGCGCGCATCCTGTCACTCTCGAATTTCGGAAGCCGCCTCGCGATCCAAAGAACTTCTTTCACGTCAATCTGCGCTGGAAGCCGCCCGGCGGCTGGGAGCAGGACGTGCCGGGGAGCGTTCTGTTTCCGAGCGCGCCGTCCAGCGACGAAGTGCGGCGCGCCAACACCGTTGACTTCGCGCTGACGGTAGCCGGCTGGGCGCTCGCGGCGGCTGTCGCGCTGATGGGCTTCGCAGGCGCGAGGTATCTTGCGCGGCGAATGACACGGCGGCAGACGCTCTGGCTCGGACTCATCTATTGCGCCGCGCTTGTCCTCCGGCTCTGGTATCTCTCCGACCTGCAAGCCCGCGATCCGTTTTTCAATGCACTGCCTCTCGGAACAGATCATCGCGGCTACGAAAGCCAGGCCCGCCGCGTGCTCAAGGGCACCTGGCCCGACGAGCCGTTCTATTTTCAACCGGGCCAGCCGTTTTATCTCGCGCTGATTCACGGCGTTGCCGGCGAAGACCTCTTCGCGACTCGCGCAGCGCAGGCGGCGGTCGGCGCGCTGGGCGTCTTGCTCGCCTATCATCTCGGCCAGGCCATGTTCGACGAACGCGCCGGATGGATCGCGGCGGGCCTATATGCCGCCTACCCCATTTTCATTTTTTACGACGCGGCACTCGTCGCGACGAGCGGGGCGACGTTGTTCATGTTGCTCGCGCTCGTCGCGGCACAACGGGCCGCCTGGCCGCACGCGTCGCAACCGGCGTGGGCCTTCACCTCGGGACTGATGCTCGGACTCGGCGGCGCGTTTCAGCCTGCGCTCCTCACC
>JACQED010000358.1 GCA_016200785.1 Chloroflexota bacterium | reverse complement strand
AGTCAAATCGTTTGGCCGCTCCTTCCGCGTCATTCAGACCGGGAAAGTGCAGAATTATCTACTCGTCGTCCTGTGGGCCGTGCTCGCTTTCGGCGCGTTGTTTTTTGTGGTGGCGGGGCGCTGAAGGCGCATGGCAAATGGCAGATGGCGTATGGCCAATAGCCTCTCGCCGACTGCCCGGTTCCTTCATCATCTGCGGCCGGCCATCAGCCATCGGCCATCTGCCATCTGCCATAAGCGGAGTCCCTCACAATGAATTTCGTCGCTCAACATCTTCTCTCCCTCATCCTCTTCACCCCGCTGGCCGGGATGGCGCTTATTGCGCTTGTGCCGGGCGATCAGAAGCAGGGCATTCGCTGGGTCGCGTTCCTCTCCAGTCTCGTGCCCCTCGCCCTGTCTGTCGTGCTTTGGCTTGGCTACAACCCGGCAGTCGGCGGATTCCAGTTCGAAGAGCACGCCGTCTGGTATGCCGCGATCAACTCGGCCTATCACCTCGGCGTGGATGGCATCAGCGTGCCGATGATTCTGTTGACCGGCATCCTGACGCCGCTGGCGATCTTGATCTCCTTCAGCGTGGAAGACCGGCCCAAGATGCACATGATGCTCTTCCTGATGCTCGAGACCGGCATGATGGGCGTGTTCCTGTCGCTCGATCTGATCCTGTTCTTCCTCTTCTGGGAAATCGGCCTTGTCCCCATGTACTTCCTGATCAACGTGTGGGGCGGCAAGGACCGGCGCTACGCCTCGTTCAAGTTCTTTGTTTACACGATGGCCGGGTCGGTCGGCATGTTGCTGGCGATCCAGATCATCGGCCTCACCTCGGGCACGTTCGACATGGTCAAGTTGTTCGACCTGTGGCCGGCGTTCAATAGAGAATTCATCCCGTGGGTTTCGACGGGCACCCTCAAGGCGATTGCCTTCTGGGCATTTACCATCGCCTTCGCGATCAAAGTGCCCGTCTGGCCGCTCCACACCTGGCTGCCCGACGCGCATACCGAAGCGCCCACTGCCGGCTCGATGTTGCTGGCAGGCGTTCTGCTGAAACTCGGCGCGTACGGCTTCCTGCGCCTCGTCCTGCCGCTGTACCCGCAGGAATCCTACAGGTTCTCCGGCATGTTGGCGCTGTTCGCCCTGCTGGCGATCCTCTTCGGCGCGTATGCCGCCTACGGGCAGACCGACTTCAAGCGGCTGGTGGCATACTCGTCGGTCAACCACATGGGTTTCGTCGTCCTCGGCATCGCGGTCGCGGCTTGGGCGCGCCAGACCGGCCTGAGCAAGTCGGACGCGATCATCGCCACGAACGGCGCGGTCCTGCAGATGTTCGCGCACGGGCTGTCGTCGGCGGCGATGTTTCTGCTCGTCGGCGTGATCTACGATCGCACTCACACGCGCCAATTCACCGACTTCGGCGGGCTATGGCCCTATGCCCCCGTCTACGGCGGCATTCTGATTTTCTGCGCGATGGCCTCGGTTGGCCTGCCGGGATTGTCGGGCTTTGTTGCCGAGTTCATGGTCGTGCGCGGCTCGTGGCCCGTCTATACGCTGGTCACGGCGCTCTCAATGCTCGGCCTCCTGTTCACTGGCGCGTACTTGCTCAAGGCGATCCAGAAAGTTCTGCATGGCCCGGTAAATCAGAAACTGGTTGACGAAGCACAGCATCACGGCGTGAGATTGGAGATTGGCGTGCGTGAAGTCGTGGCCGTCGCGCCGCTGATGGCCCTGATGCTGTTCGTCGGTATCTGGCCGGCCTGGATCACCAACGTGATCAACGCCGCCGTGACACGGCTGATGGGGTGAGAGTCGCTCTCGGCGATTTTCTCGAACTCAATCTCCGAGTCCGCTCGGCGGACGATGCACGTTTACAAACGATATTTGGGTTTTGGCCGGCGTTTCTCGTCGCGTTTGCGCTCCGGCTGGTCGGCCTGTTCAAGTTTCCGTTTCTGGACGAGGAAGACCGGATGATGCGGGTCGCCGTGAACGGACTGTTCGGCTACGGGCCGCAGAGCGGGCAGGCCCCGTTCTGGGAGAACTTGCTGTTTCGCACTCCGCTTAGCAACTCGCAGGCCATCACGCCGCTGTGGTGGTGGACGGAGTACGTGGCCCGGCTGGTCGTCAAGGACGAAACGCTGTCGGCCCGATTGCCGGCATTGCTGACCGGGCTGATCGGACTGGCATTGTTCTATTGGCTCGCGCGACAGCTGTTTCCCTTCCCCATTCCTGCGCTGCTCGCATGGTTGCTGGCCGTCCACGATGTTTTTCTGTGGGTCGGCACCAAGGCGCAATACGTGGAGAGCTTCATCTTCGCCCTGTCGGTATTGATCGCATGGGCGCTGCTGGTTGCGCAGGGCAAGTGGAGGCCGTTCGTCGTCGCGGTTCTGGCTTCAACTACCGCGATGGGCTTTTTCCTGCTCAAGGGGATGACGTTGACATTCAACGCGCTGGCCGTTGGTGTGGCGCAGACGGCCTTATTGCGCGGCGGAGGGCGGCGGCTGAACTTTGAGACAATCGTTCAACGCGCCATCTTCGCCGGACTGATCGTGACGCCGTTGGCCGTGTGGCTCCTCGCCGCGCAAGCTTACATCACAGCCCATTACCAGGTTCGCGTCGCCGAACTCGGTTACTTTCGAGGCATCGCGGACATTCTCTACGCGCTGACGTTTGGCTACGGCACGGGCAGGACCGCGTCGCTCGT
>JACQED010000369.1 GCA_016200785.1 Chloroflexota bacterium | reverse complement strand
GTCAGAGGTGGGAGGTCAGAGGTCGGAGGAGGCCGGAGAGTGAGGGCGGTAATTAACCTCCTGTATCGTCTGGCGGATGACGAACTCATCCTCGGCCACCGCAATTCCGAGTGGACGGGAGTTGCGCCGATCCTCGAAGAGGATATTGCTTTCTCCTCGATGGCTCAGGACGAGATGGGGCACGCGCTTACCTATTACCGTTTATTGGATGAACTTAGTGAGGGCGATCCCGACAACCTCGCCTTTCGCCGCGATGCGCCGCAGTTTCGCTGTGCCCATCTGGTCGAGTGGCCGCGCGAAGATTTGGCGTTCAGCATCGCCCGCCAGTTTCTCTACGACGCCGCCGAGAGCGTGCGGCTGGCGGCATTGAGCGGGTCGAGTTACACGCCGCTGGCGCAAGTCGCTCGCAAATTGGCCGGGGAGGAAAAGTACCACTTCATGCACGGCAAAGCGTGGATCACGCGACTCGGCAATGCCACTGACGAGAGCCGCGCCCGAATGCAGGCCGCGCTGGACAAAGCCTTCCCGCTGGCGCTCGGCCTGTTCGAGACGACCGAGTGGGAAACCGAACTGGTCGCGCAGAACGTTCAGCCGCCGGAAGCAGAGTTGCGCGCTCGATGGTTCGCGCTCATTGCGCCCATCCTGCAAGAGTCAGGCCTCCGCGCTCCGCTGGTCTCGGCCAACGGCGGCTGGCAGGCGACTGTCTCGGCAAGTGAGGGCGGGCGCAGAGGCCAACACACCGAGTATCTCGCCAAGTTGCTCGAAGATATGCAGTTGGTTTACCGAAGCGATCCGGACGCGGAGTGGTGAAAACCTTTGAACCGCAGAGGCGCGAAGAATCTACGAAGTCTTCGTGTTTCTTCGCGGCCTTCGCGTCTTCGCGGTGAGTTTCCCTTTTGGAACCAAACGAAATGAAAATCGCAGAAGTTTGGGCGGCACTGGAGGAGGTGAAGGACCCGGAGATACCCGTCGTCTCCGTCGTCGAGATGGGGATCATTCACGACGTGCAGGTCGAGGACGAACGAGTGACGATTGACATGACGCCGACGTTCGTCGGTTGTCCGGCGCTCGACTTGATGCGCGAGACCATGCGCCAACGGATCGCGGCTCTCGGCGCGCAAGAGGTGACTGTGCGTGTCACCTTCGACCCGCCGTGGAACTCCAACCGTATTACACCGGCCGGCCGGCGAAAACTCAAAGAATTCGGCCTCGCCCCGCCGCCGCGCCACAACGGATCGTTCGACCTGATTCAGATCGTCTCTCTCGCCTGCCCCCACTGCGGCTCGAGCGACACCACGCTCGAAAGCCCCTTCGGCCCAACGCTCTGCCGGGCCATCCACTACTGCAACAATTGCCAGCAATCGTTCGAGCAGTTCAAGCCCCTTTAGAAAGGGGACGCTGGTGAACGCTGATTCGCGCTGATCCGATTCTTATCGGCGTTTATCCGCGTGAATCGGCGTCCCCCTGCTCCGCGCCGCTTGGTATAATCAGCCCGTCATGCGTCTTCTTCGGCATCCATCTGCGCCGCCCACGATTCTCGCCTCAGTCTATCTCGCCCTCGCTCTGACCTACGGCTTCGTCAACCCGCTATACGAGTCGACCGATGAAATCCGCCACTTCCGCTATGTCCGCTATCTGCAAGTCTTTCACGCACTGCCCGAGCAGACCAGCGATCCGGCGCGCAACGCGCAAGCTCATCACCCGCCCATCTACTATCTCGCCGCCGCCGTCGCCTCAGCGTGGGTTCCGACCTCCGAAGCCGATCCCGTCTTCTTCGATCCGCCGGTCAATCCCTACTGGGGCTTTCGCTACTACGAAGTCAGCGCCGACAACAAAGCCCAGTACCTTCACGGCCCCGAGGAGGCCTGGCCGTTTCATGGCAACGTTTTGATTGCATGGATTTCGCGGTGGGTTTCGACTCTCTTCGGCCTCGGCGTCGTCCTCGTCACGTTTCGACTTGGCCGCGAGGCGTTTCCGGATCGCCCCGCCCTCGCGTTCGGCGCGACCGCCTTCGTCGGCTTCAATCCCAATTTCCTCCATCTCGCAAGTTCGATCAACAACGATGTTCCGGCCGCGTTCTTCGGCGCGCTGGCTTTGCTGGCCTCTGTTCGAATCCTGCGGCACGGCAATTCGAATCGACGCGCGGTCCTTCTCGGGCTCGCGCTCGCGCTTGGAATGATGTCGAAGACAATCACGGCTGCGCTTCTAGCGCCCGGCCTTCTGGCGATTGCGCTGGCGGCACGGCGCAATCGATCGTGGCCCTCGGCGTGGCGAGCGGCGGCGATCGGCGGCGTTTGCTTCGCGCTAATCTCGGGCTGGTGGTTCGTCCGCAACTTGAGGCTGTACGGCGACCTGATGGGCACGACGAATTATGTCGCCGTATGGCGCGGTCAGGCGGACGAGGCGCGATTGTTCCGCGAGATGCTTTCGAACTTGCCGTATGCGTGGACCACACTTTGGGGCCGCTTCGGGTACGGGCAGATTCCTCTGCCGGACTGGATGTATCGCGCCGGGGGAGCGCTTCTCGGATTCGCCATCGCGGGTTGGATGATTGACCTCACAGTCCGCCCGGCGATCAATCGCCGGGCTAACGCTGCGAAGTCCGATACATCGGGCTCGGGCGCGCCTCAGCCCGATTCATCGGGCTTCGTATTTTCAGCCCGGCACTTCAGTTCCGGGCAGATTTGGGCAACGCTTCTCACCGCCCTCCTCGCCGGCCTCCTCGCCTGGGTCGCGCTCATGCTGACCATCCCCGCGACGGCGAACGCAAGAATGATCTTCGCCGCATTCCCGGCGCTCGGCCTTCTCGTGACGGGCGGATTGATGGGCTGGGTGCGTGGCCGCAGAGAAATTTGGATCGGGTGGGGACTGTCCGCGATGATGCTGGCTCTCGCATTGATCGCGTTGATCGGCTACCTCGCGCCGGCTTACGCCCGGCCTCGTATTCTTGATCCCCGCGCTGTCGCCGCCGAAGCGAAGCCGGCCCGGGCCAATCTCGCCGGCATTGCCGAGATCGTCGGTTATCGTGTGTTGGCGGCTCAAGGCTTGCCCGGCGAAGCGGTGGACGTCACCGTGTACTGGCAGCCTCTGGCGACGACCGGCACGCCGGTCACCGTGTTCGTTCACTTGCTCGACGCCGACGGGATCGGCAACTATCTCACAACCGCCTGGCGACCCAGCGCGATCTTCGCCGACACCTATCGCGTCTTCATCCCCGACACGGCCTACGCGCCCGATAGCGCGGACTGGCACGTCGGCCTGTACGACGCGGCATCCGGCGCGAGGCTAGGCGTCTTTGATACCAGTGGGAATCAAATCGGGGACTCGGCCAGGCTGGAGTCCTTCAAATTGAAAGCGCGCCCCGGCCCCGCGCCCAACGCAACCGCCGTCAACTTCGGTGGAAAGATCGAACTCGTGGGCTACCAACTAGATCGGCGCGCCGTCGCCCCCGGCGGGAAATTCACACTCACGGCATACTGGCGCGCCATCGCGCCGGAGAGCGACTACTGGGCCTTCGGCCACGTCGTCGCGCCAGATGGATCGTCTTGGTCGATCAGCGACTCGGTGATCCTTCCGCCGGCGACTCAGTGGAAAGTCGGCGACGT
>JACQED010000368.1 GCA_016200785.1 Chloroflexota bacterium | reverse complement strand
GCGTCGTAGACCTTCGCCTGCTCCACCGGATCGCCCGCGTCGCGCAGGCTGACGAATCGCACGCCCTTCACCACGCGGCCGTCTTTCACGTCGAGACAGGGGATGATTCTTTTCGCAAGCATCGCCGACTTACCAGTTACCAATATCCGCCAGGGCTTCTCTCAGCGCAAACGCTCCCTCGTACAATGCCCGGCCCACGATCACGCCGGCCAGCCCGGAAACCCGAACGCGCCTCACATCATCGAGCGAGGCAACACCGCCCGAAGCGATAACTTGCAGCCCGGTCTCTCGCGCGAGTTCCAGCGTCGCGGCCAGGTTGACGCCCGCCCCCGTCCCGTCGCGCGCCACGTCGGTGAACACGATCTGAGTCACACCTTGCGCCCGCGCTCGCGTCGCCAGATCGAGCGCGGTCACCGCCGACTCTTCGGCCCAGCCGCGAACCCGGACACGGCCATCCCTCGCGTCAATCCCGACGGCGACTCGCCCCGCGCCAAATTCGGCCAGGGCTTCATCCACCAGCGCAGGATTTTCCGCCGCCGCCGTGCCGATCACGATGCGCGCCGCGCCGGATCGGAACGCCCGCCGGATACAATCGAGATCGCGCAGGCCGCCGCCGAACTGAACGCAGATCCCGGTCCCGGCGATTCTTTCGAGTGCACGCCAGTTGGCCTGCGCCGCCTCGCCGAACGCGCCGTCGAGATTGACCACGTGCGCCCACTCGGCACCCTCAGCCTGCCACCTTCGCGCTGTCGCCGTCGGATCATCGCCGTAGACCGTCTGCTGCGCCGGGTTTCCCTGCGCCAGCCGGACGACTTGGCCGTTGCGGAGGTCAATGGCGGGATAGACCGTGAAACTCATCCCCGCTCCACGAAATTTCTCAGCAACAGCAGCCCGACGCTCTGACTCTTCTCCGGGTGAAACTGGATGCCGTACACCCGCCCGCGTCCGACGACGGACGGATAGGCCCCGCCGTAATCGGTCGTCGCCAGTGTGTCTTCGGGCGCGAAGCGTTTGACCCTTCCCGGCAAAATTCCCAGACCGGGATGCTGGCCCATTTCTTCGCTCGAATCGAAGAGCACTTGCATCCCGACGCAGATGCCGAGGAGAGGCGTGCCCCGCGCCGCGATCTCCCGCACCGCATCTACCAACCCGCGCGCCCTCAGCCCCTTCATCCCGTCGCCGAACGCGCCGACGCCGGGCAGCACGACTTTGTCGGCAGCGCGCATTACCGCCGGGTCTACGGTGAGCCGCGCTTCGGCCCCGACGTATTCCAACGCCTTCTGTACTGAACGCAGGTTGCCGATGCCGTAGTCAATGAGGGCGATCATAGAGTCCCCTTTGTAGAGGGCACACGCCCCACCCTTCTTGGATCAATCTGCGTTGCTGCATCCAGCGCCCGCCCCAGCGCCTTGAACAGCGCTTCGGCCTGATGATGATCGTCACGCCCGTACAGAACACGCGCGTGGACGTTGGCCTTCGCAGTGACGGCAAAACTCTCAATGAAGTGCGCGACGAGCGATGTCGGGAATTGGCCGATGGCCGGGCCGCGCCACTCAGCGTCCACCACCGCGTAGGGTCGGCCCGAAAGGTCAACTGCGACAAACGCCAGCGCTTCATCCATCGGCACGTGAGCCGAGGCCATACGGACGATGCCCTGCTTATCGCCCAGCGCCTCGGTGAAAGCCTGCCCCAATACCAACGCCGTGTCTTCGATCGTGTGATGCGGGTCAATGTGCAGATCGCCGCCGGCCTTCACCGTGAAATCGAACAGGCCGTGTACGGCAACGTGAGTGAGCAGATGGTCGAGAAAGCCGACGCCGGTGGCGATGTCGTGGCGGCCCATGCCGTCGAGGGTCAGCGAGATGGTGATGTCGGTTTCGGCGGTTTGGCGATGAATAGTTGATGTTCGCATTTTGGCCCCCACCCTGGCCCTCTCCGGCGGAAAAGCCCGCCGGGTGAGGGGGAGTCACAGAATCTAACAATCCTTCAGGGCGGCTATCAGCGCATCTGTTTGTTCCGGCTTGCCTATCGAAATCCGAATGCAATCCTTCACGCCGGGCTTGTCGAAGTATCGCACCAGAAGGCCGACGCGGGCGAGGTCGGCTTTCAGCGCGGCGGCGTCACGACCCGCGACGCGGCACAGGATGAAGTTGGCTTGCGACGGGTAGGGCCTCAAGTACGGCACAGCCTTCAACGCCGCAAAGAGCCGATCGCGCTCGGCAATCAGTTTCTCTGATCTCGCGTCCAGTTCGGCGGTGTGTTCCAAGGAGGCGATCGCGGCAGTGGAGGCGGCCACCGATACGTTGTACGGCTGTTTTATCTTCCACAGGTGAGGCATCAGACTCACCGGGAAAGCGCCATAGCCCACGCGCAGGCCGGCCAGTCCCGCCCACTTGCTGAACGTCCGAAGCACGATCAGATTGTCGCGCTCCGGGGCTTGACCGATGCGGCTCGCGCCCTCGGTGGAGAACTCGACGTAGGCCTCATCCCATACGACGACAATCGGCAGCGCCAATAGCCGCTCGAACACGTCTTCCGGGATCACACCGCCGTCCGGGTTATTCGGCGACGCGAGAAAGAGCAACTTGGGGCGAGACTCAGTAACCGCTCGCTCAATGCCTTCGAGGTCAATAGAGAAATCCTGCCGCCGAGGGACGCTGACGACGCGGGCGGCGTTCACACTCGCATCGAAGGCGTACATGCCGAAGGTCGGCGGACAATTGACGATCGTATCGCCGGGTTCCAGGCAGAGCCGCATCACAAGATCGATCAACTCGTCAGCGCCGGCGCCGGCCAGCAAGTTCTCCGCCGGGACGCCGGTGTGAGCGGCGAGGGCTTCGCGCAGGGCCGTGCTCTCCGGGTCCGGGTAAATGTGCGCGAACGGCATACGCCCCAATGCCTCGGTAACGGCCGGCAGAGTCCCGTACGGATTCTCGTTGGCGTCCAGTTTGATGATCTCCTCCGGCGCGCGCCCCAGCTTGCGCGAGAGCACTTCAAACGGCAAGATCGGCTCGTAGGGTTCCATGTTTCGGACGTGGTGACGAATTGTGGCTTGCGAATTGCGAATCAGGAGTTGCGAATTGGGAACAGTGTGTCGGATTCCGACGTTCGCCATTCCTGACTCCCCATGCCCCATTCGCACTTCAGCCGCAGCAGCGTGAGCCGTCAACGATTCGGCGCGGGCAAGTTCGGCGGCCGGCGAGCTGAGGGCGGCGCTCGTGGGCGGGTCGAGGGCGACCAGGCTGGTGATCTTCACGAAGTCGAGCAGGCTGAGCGGCGAAGCGAATCGCGCCGTGCCGCCGGTCGGCATGATGTGGCTGGGGCCGGCGACGTAATCACCCAGCACCTCAAACGACCGCTCGCCGATGAACAGCCCGCCCGCGTTACGGATTTGTTTTGCCCAATGTTCCGGATCGGCCACCGAGAGGCACAGGTGCTCCGGCCCATATTCGTCGGCCAGCGTTGCGGCGGTATTCAAGTCCGGCGTGAGGACGATGCCGCCGCGCCGAGCGAGGGATTGAGCGATGATCTCCGCCAGCGAGAGCGATTCGATCTGACGGGCGACTTCGACTTGCACGGCCTCGGCCAACGCACGCGAAGGCGTGAGCAGGATGGCAGAAGCCATTGGATCGTGCTCGGCCTGCGCCAAAAGATCGGCGGCGACCCATCTGGCGTTCGCGCTCTCGTCGGCTATGACCACCGTCTCGGTCGGCCATGCCAACCCGTCCAATCCGACAATGCCATACACTTGTTGTTTGGCGAGCGTGACAAAAATATTCCCCGCGCCGACGATCTTATCCACCCTCTGCACACTTTCAGTTCCCCAGGCCATCGCCGCGATCGCCTGCGCGCCGCCGATTTGAAAGACCTGTGTCACTCCACAAAGATGAGCGGCGGCAAGGATCGCCGGGTGCGGCTGGGGCGGCGTGCAAACGACGATCTCTTCGACGCCGGCCACGCGCGCCGGTATCGCGGCCATCATCAACGACGATGGCAGTGGCGCTGACCCGCCCGGCACGTAAATGCCCACGCGGCGGATCGCCGTGAAACGCTGGCCGAGCGTTCCGCCGAGATCGTTCGTCGTCCACGACGGCAGCGGCTGTCGTTCGTGAAACGCGCGAATGCGCCCGGCGGCAGTTTGCATCGCCTCGGCAAGCGACGGCGAAAGAGAGCGAATGGCGGCGCCCAGCCCGCCGGCGGGAACGCGAAAGTCGTCGAAGATCGCGCCGTCCAGAGTCTCCGACCAGCGGCGAAGGGCGGCATCGCCTGCCTCCCGCACCGACGCCAGAATGCGCGCGACGGCTTGAGCTGGAGTCGTCCCTTCCCCGAATACGCGCTCGACCGCGTTGAGCAATGCCGGAGGATAATCGTCCGCGCCGATTGGCGCGCGGCGCAGGAGGGTCTGCCGGGCGGACTCGACGCCGTAAATATCGAGCATCTACTCCTCCAACGCGGCCAACATGGCTTTGTACGCCCCCGGCTCTTCTTCAAAAATGTACGTGACGGGCGCGACGACCACGCCGCTGCCGCCGATGGCGCGCAGTTCGGCGACGGCTTGCGCCAGGCGATCCTTGCGCACGATGATGTGGACGGCGTGCCAGTCGCCGCCCTCGCGGGTGACGACCGGGGAGATCGTCGGCCCTTGCAAGCCGCCGATCACAACTTGCGTAAACATGCGCGCCGCGATTGCCTGCGGCGACTCGCCGCGCATGTTGGCGAATACCGCCACGTTCGCGGCGGCGCGCAGATGCGCCTCGATAAACTCCAGAAGTTGCCGCGCAAGGGCTTGAGCCTCGGGCCGCGCTTTGAGCGTGCGGCGGTTGGCGATCAGGCAGGCTTGCGAATCCAGAATCCGGCCATCGTCCAACGCGCGCAGACGATTGTCGCGGAGTGTTGTGCCGGTCGAAACGAGATCGACGACGAAGTCGGCATAGCCGATGGCCGGTGCGACCTCCAGCGTGCCCTCGGCGAGGATCAGGCGAATGTCGCCCAATCCGTGCCGATGAAAAAAGGCGCGCGACAGATTCGGAAATTTCGTCGCGGCGCGCAGGGGGCGGCCAAGTTCGGCTGGCTTCTCCGCAAGATCGCTCATCGCCGTCACACCAGTCCACGCTTCCGGGACGATGACGTTCAGAGAGCAGTGGCCGAAGCCGAGTTCGCGGTGCAGAGGCAATAGATCGCCGTTGTCGCCGCGTCGCTCGGAGACAGCATCCCAGCCGGTGATACCGAAATCCACGCTGCCATCACGCACGCTGACGGCAATATCGCCGGCGCGTTGAAAGAGCACGGTCAAGCCGGGCAGAGACGGAATGACGGCTTCGTATTGCCGCGGGTTGGGCTTATATACGCGCAGGCCAGCCTCGGCCAGAAAATTGAGAGCGTCGTCGGCCAGCCGGCCTTTGCTCGGCAGCGCCAAACGGATGTCATGACGATCGGACAGCACACCGCACCTCCAAAACAAAAAACCTTCTCCGGTCAGGAGAAGGCTTTGATCGTTCGCTCGAAAGAAGACGAAACCGCTTAAAGCAATCCTGGCCGGGCCTGGGACCGGTGATGCGCATGATGATGGTGGTGACGCGCGCAGGGCTGCGGAACGGCTTTCATGTTGGGGGGCATTTTAGCATAACAACCGGGCGGCGGCAAGGCTAGCGAGCCGTCGCTCCCTCCAGCCCGGTCCACCTCATCGCCTCGCCCGTCCCGCCGTTGCGGATCATGATGATCTCGGCCACGATGCTGACGGCGATCTCCTCGGGCGTCTCGGCATTGAGTTCGAGGCCCATCGGCGAATGGACGCGGGCGAGTTTCTCTTTGGACACGCCCCTGGCTTCCAACTGCGCCGCTGCCGTGGCCCAACGGCGTCGCGAGCCGATCACGCCGATGTACGCGGCGGGCGTGTCGAGCAGTGGCGGCAGGCCGTTCACGTCCACCATCACATTGCGCGTGGGCAGAACGATGTAAGTGTTCGGCCCGATGGTCATGTGCTGTGGGATGTCAGACAGCGAGACGGCGAGGTACTGATCGGCGCCGGGGGCCCAATCCTCGTTGGCGTACTCGGCGCGATCGTCGGCGACGACGACGCGGAAGCCGAGCCACTTCGCCAGGTGCGCGATCGCTCGGCCCACATGTCCCGCGCCGAAGATGATCACGGTCGGCGTATCAACGATCGGCTCCACAAAGATTTCCACTTCGCCTCCGCACACGCCGGGGTCGCCGGATTTCGGATCGGCGAGCGAATAGGTCATGATGCGCGGGCGGCCATCGGCGATGGCTTGTTTGGCTTCGGCCATCACGCGGCTCTCCATCTCGCCTCCGCCGATGGTGCCCAGGATGCGCCCGTCGGCGTAAATCAGCATCTTACTGCCTTCGTGCCTCGGCACGGAGCCGCGCGCGCGGATGATCGTCGCGAGGGCGCCGGGCTGACCGCTCGCTTCCAGTTCTCTCAGGGCGTGATAGAT
>JACQED010000367.1 GCA_016200785.1 Chloroflexota bacterium | reverse complement strand
GTGTTGGGCTTGTGCGAGCCGACGGGCGAGACGCCTTCGTACTTGTAATAGATGTGCGCCGGCGTGTCGAGGGCTTTCTCCAATCGGCGGGCGCGATACATCGGCGTGGGCCGCCAGAGACGGTACACGTCGCGCACCGGTTCGGGGATCTCGATCCAGCGCTCGGGGCTGATCTCTTGCATGATCAGCGACATGGGGAACAGAACGCCGAGAAAGTCAGGCGTGACCGGCTCTTTGGTGCCCGGGTGCAGAACCGGGTTCGGCGGCACGGGCATATCGGCATTGATGTTGTACCAGGCCTTGGGGAGATCGTTCTCCGAAAGCAGGTACTTGAATTGATCGGTCATGGTCTCCTCTCCCTTCAAATATTACGGACTGTGGGTCGGATGGGCTGGCGATGATGCTTGTTCTCTACATACGTTCCTCCCCGCTGAGACAGGGTGACCGGATGACAAGACGAGTTTGCCTGTTACCCTGTCGCCCCTTCCGTCTCTCAACCTTGCCGCTGGCGCGTATAAATCGTGACGAACTGCCGGCAGATGATCAGGCGGCAGTCGGAACACTCGTCGGCCACCTCTTCGGGGCTGACCTTCTCCGTCCGCACGTCGAGTCCCAGGGAGGCGTAAAGTTCGACGTATTCGCTCAGCCGTTCGGTGTCGGCCATGAAGCGGCGCAGCCAACCCTCGGCAACCAACCTGGGATCGGGCGGCCGCTCGAAATCGGGGAGGCGCGGTGTGGGATGATCGACAGGGCACGGCGCTTCTTCCTCGGGCATCATGGCATCGCGATGGAATTCGCTCATCGTCTCCTCCCTTGACGGCCGTCCGTTGTCCGTCGTCACAACCGTCGCATCACGCAGGGACGGCGGCGGACGCGAGGGTAATCGGCGTCCCTTGCTCGCCGAGTTTCTGCAATCGGCGCCGGGCCAGCAGCGCCGCGCCGAGAGCCGCGACGTACTGCACCAGATCGCCCTCCGGCACGTTCACCGCCACGCCAAGTTTGTCGCGCACCACGCGCGCCATCGTCTCAAAGCGCAGGATGCCGCCCACGAGGGTGAACTCCGGCTCCATCTGCACGCGCCTCATCAACTGAACCGAGCGATCCACCAGCGACGCGATCGCGCCGTGCATGATGTCGGCGGGAGAACTGCCTTGCGAAAGGTGATTGATGACTTCGGACTCGGCGAAGACCGCGCATACGCCGGAAATGGGCACGACCTGTTTGGAGGTCGCCGCGAGCGGGCCGATCTCTTCAGTGCTGAAACCCATGTAACGCGCTGTCTTTTCGAGGAATGCGCCCGTGCCGGCGGCGCACTTGTCGTTGAGGCGGAACGACTTCACTTTGCCGCCGTCGTCGAGGCGGCTGGCCTTCATCGTCTGGCCGCCCACGTCGAGGATGGTGCGCGTATTCGGGAACCAGAATCGCGCGCCGTGCGCCGCCGCCGTCAGGTCGGTGACGTTAACATTGCGGAAATGGATTTGAAAGCGTCCGTAGCCGGTGCTGGCGATATAGGCGAGGTTCTCGCGCTCCAGCCCGGCCTGCGCCTCCGCTTGCAGTAAGGCGCGCTCGCCGGCCTCGGCCAATTTGAATCCGGTCTTGACCAATCCTCTCCCAACGAGTTGATTGGCCTCGCTCATGATGACCGCTTTGCTGTAAGTGGAACCGACGTCGATGCCGGCGGTATAGATCATGGTGTCTCCTCCGTTTGGGTAGAGACGTTCCGGCGGAACGTCTCTACGCCGCTGGCACGCGGCTATTCATTATTCGATCCATCGCGAACAGCGCCGCCCCCACTGCGCCCATGTAGTGCGACTCTTCGCTGACGTTCACCGGGAAGCCGAGCGCGTCGTTGAGCACTTTGACGATCCCGGCGTTCAGCGTCACGCCGCCGGTGAACGTCACCTCCGGCTCAATGCCCACGCGCCGCATTAACCCCAGCGAACGAGAGACGATCGACTGATGCACGCCCAGCAGGATGTCTTCGATCTTCTTGCCCTTGCCCAGCCACGAAACGACCTCGGACTCGGCGAAGACGGTGCAGGTGGTGCTGATCTTGACGGCCTTCTCGGCTCTGAGCGCGGTCGGCCCCAGTTCGCCCAAAGGAATTTCCAGCGCCGCCGCCGCCGCGCCGAGGAAGCGCCCCGTGCCCGCCGCGCATTTGTCGTTCATGCAAAAGTCGACGATCTCGCCCGTCGGGTTGACGCGGATGGCTTTAGTGTCCTGCCCGCCCATATCCACGACAGTGCGCGTGCCGGGAAACATGTGAACCGAGCCGCGCCCGTGGCACGAGATTTCGGTGATCTGTGTGTCGCCGAATGTCACTTTGTACCGGCCATATCCGGTGCCGACGACATACTCCACTTCCTCTTCGCGGATATTGCCGTTCTTCAATGCCTCCACGTAAGCGTTCTCGGCGGCCAGCACGACATTCGCGCCCGTGTCGATCAGCGCCCGGCTAACGATCTCCCTATGCTCGTTGAGGATGATCGCTTTGGTTTGCGTCGAACCCACATCTACGCCCGCGGCGTATGCCATGTGCTCCTCCTAATGTGGAAAGCGGCGCGGCGCATGTCGAGTGGCGTCACCCGCCGCCCGCCAGCTGCTTGCGCGTCGCCAACCCCTCAAAGAATGCGTCGATCCGATTCTTCAATTGCGCCTCGGACACCACGCGCTTGTCCATCATGTCCGACTCGATGAACAGACTGCCGACGTCGGCGGCCGCCATGACTGCGCGGCGGGTGTCGGCCTGCCCAGTCGAAGTCGTGCGGCAGGACTTGATGGGATGGAACACCACTCCGTCCACCTGATATGGGCCGACCATGTCAATCAGCGCGCGGTCCTGAAAGAACATGCTGTCCATCGCGTGGCGCACACTGATCAGCACGCCCTCGGCCAGACTGTCCAGCGGGCGGCTCAGGTCGTATTCCCACCCGTAATTCGTGCCGCCAGAGGCGAACCATAGATACGTCGAACTGACAAATGCGCCGCCCCACTCGGCGAACATCTCGTTGAAGCGCCGGAAGATGGGATAACACGGCACTCCGACGAAGATCAGCCGGTATTTCTCCTCTGTCAGCGTCCCAAGCCCGTGCGCCGTTTTGTATTCCATCTCCTCGACTACCCGGTTGAAGTACGCGGCTCCCTCCGGCGTGCCGCGAAAACCGTTCGACATGCCCAGGTACACCGTGCCGTCGGTCAAGGCATTGAAGACCGCCGGTGTGCTCCGGTTGAGTTCGAGCAGTCGTTTCCAGGCGCGGATCATGGCGTTGGCGTGGCCCATCACTTCGCGCAATCGATCGACGTCGAATTTCCTGCCGGACACTTCTTCGCACAACGCGATCAACTCTTTGATCTGCGCGCCGACGTAGCGCTTGTCGTTCTCGAAGTCGGGGTGGCCGGGCCAGGTCTGCTCCCCGGCGGCGCGAGTGCCGGGCACGTCGAGGGTGAAAATCGGGACGTGATACATCCGCTCCCAGATCTCGGCCCATTTGATATAAGTATTGCAGGCATTGGTGTAGACCGCCAGCGCGGGAGGAGGAATACGGCCCATCGGATGATCGCCGCCGCGCAACTGCACGGCAAAGTCGGCTTTGACGTAGCCGCAGATGTCGGGCGAGTAGCCGTAGTCTTCGGCGTCGTTCAGGTATTCGTGGGCCACGCGCCGCACCGCTGTCTGGAGAGAATTGATCTCAGGGAAGACTGTGTGAAAGTCGAACGCCCTGAGAACCTCGGCCATACTGCCCATGACGAAGACATAGGCGGCCTTTTCGCCGCGCGCCGGCGCCTCGGTGAGAGTCTGGAACCACTCGCGAAACAGCGCCGCGCCCTCTTTGGCGCCTCGCCCGACTATGGTCTCTGCGCTTTGCCCGTCGTTCATCTGGTGTCCCTTTCAGGGTTTTCACCACAAAGGCACGAAGCCACCAAGATTCTTCGTGTCCCTGTGTCTTTGTGGTTAAGTTCTGCCTCTACGCAAAGAGGAGATTCTCCACAAACGTCTCCAACTGAATCTGGAGATGATCGAAACTCGTCATATTCTCTTCGAACTCGCTGACGAAATAGGGTGTGCCGTGCTCGTCGAGGGCTTTGACGTAAGCCACCTGCTCGTCGAGGCCCGGCTCGCACATCTTGGCCGCCGTGATGATGGCCGCGCTCGCCCGGGCGGCTCGCATTCGCTCCAATAGCATCTTCTCCTTCGGCTTGCGCAAGTCGTGCTGGACCGGGCTGTACGACGATTTCTCCAGATAGGCCTCGGCCAGGTTCATCAGCGGATCTCCGGCCATTGGCACATCTTCCAGAATCCAGCGCAGGCCGATCAGCAGATCGTCATCCACGACGTACATTGACTGAGAAATCGTCCGGAGCAGATCGAGCGGCGGCTGTTCGCAGAATCCTCCCTCGAACACAACCCGGATGCGATCCTGCGGCTTGGCCGTGCGCGCCTCGATCTGGGGAATGACGGCCTTCAGCAATTCGTTGTGCTCCTCGCGCGGGATCATGCCGCCGATCGAAACCAGCACGTAGGCTTCGTCGGCCGGGAGCAACCACGGCGTGTCGCGCTTGATCGCGTACAGCCGCCGCATCAGCCGCCGGTTTTCGTTGAAGACCGCGATGGCGCTTCGCAGATCATCGTCGGCGATCGTCCTGCCGGCCACGCCCTCGACTTCTCGCTTCAGCCGGGCGTATTCATCGCAAAGATATTGAGCGGAATGCGCGGAGTTGGCGTTCTGCGGCAGATAGAGAATCTGGCAGGGGTACGGAAAGTTGCGGCCCCACACTGCGGCCAGGTTCCGCGCCACGTCGCAGATGGGGTGCGAGACAAACATATCCAATTGCACGCGGCCGCTGAGCGCCAGTTCGAGCGAGGTCTTGATGATCGAGCACAGGTACGAGCCGAACCGCGCCTCGGCCTGCCGCGCCTCGAGCGCCGCACCCCGCATTTTGAATGGCAACATGCCGGCCGCGTGAGCGATCTCTTCGGGGAAATACACTTGAAAGTGCCCCAACACTTTGCCGCCATTCTCGCGCCACTGCCGCACCGTGGGGAAGTCCGGGTCTTCCACAAGTTCACGGCACCAGTAGAGCACTTCGTCAAGAGGGCTGTAGGGCCGGCCGTCGAGTATTCGTGTCGTCATGCTCCTGCTCCAGGTAACTGCTGTCGCGTCTACCGTCACGCGTCAACCGCTACTTGTCCCATTGAACCTCGCCCCGCACTTGCCGCAGAATTCAAACTCGTCGGGCAGGTATTTTGTCCCGCACGAATGGCATTCGCGGGCATACGGCCCCCACGGAAACTCGGACGACTTGCCGGCGGCGGCGCGCTCGCGCAACATCCGGTAGCCCGGCGCGCGCTTCTCGACAAACGCGCTCATGCCTTCCAGCGGCTCCCACGAAGCGAAGTGAATTGACAACCAATCCCGCGTGTGGCCGACGGTCTGATGCCAGGCGAAATCTTTCCAAAAGTTTGCGTTGGCCTTCGTATACCGCGTGCATTCAGGGAACTTGTCGATCAACTCGCGGCAAAGTGCATCCACCGCTTCGTCGAGCTTCGACAGGTCAATCGAGTAGCCGTCCTGCCCTTTCTGCGCTTTGCCGATTTGCTCCGGTGTAGCATGGACGACGAATCCGCCGTCCTTCTTCACCGAGGGCGCCACCTCGTTGACGAGGCCCCACTCAAGCGCCTGATACGCCGGGACTTTGCGATTGAGCATCAGCATCCACCGAGCGCGACGGTCGCCGACGAAGATGGGGAGCCACTGCGTCGCGCCGCCGGCGGCCACGCTTCCCACGCCCGTGCCAACCTGGCCGACGTAGGCGTGCTCGGCGATCACTGAAAGATCGCAGGCGAGGTGGCTCTCGTTCCCGCCGCCGACGGCCATGCCGTTGACCCGCGCGATCACCGGCTTGCCGGAGTTGAGAATGCTCTCGATGTAAGCGTTGAACAGGCCCATGTACTTCCAATAGTTGTGCGGCGAGCGAGTGTACTGGCTCTCGTACTCCTTCACGTCGCCGCCGGTGCAGAAGGCCCGGTCGCCCGCGCCGGTGTAAACGATGACGGCCACCTCGTCGTCAAAAGAGGCTTGACGGAAGGCGGCCGCCAGTTCGGCCAGCGTGTTGAGGCGGTAGGCGTTGTAGGCCTGCGGGCGGTTGATGGTTATGCGCGCCACCCAGTCGCTCTTTTCGTAACAGATTTCGGCGAAGTTAGTTCGCTCGGCTGTCATTGTGATCATATAGTCCTCGAGATTCATGGAATCTGGTTGTGACAAATGTCAGACAAATCAGACCCCATTGCTCACTAAACAAGAAAGCCGACCTGGTCTCAGGCCGGCTCCCGAAGTCACCCGCACCCTGCCTACTTCCGGGTTGAAGCGTTGGGCAAGAAGGTGGTTCACCGTCTCTCCTTGAGTGCGCGATGGCTGCGCCCATTTGGGCTGCTAAGCGCCGTCTCCACGAATTCGTTGGCCCGCTCACTCAGTAACCCGCGATAGGCATTGAACACCCGGGTCGCCTTCTCGCCCAGCCAGCCTTCCGGCAATAGCGGGGCCGGAAGATTGGGATCGATACGCGGGAACGGGCTGTACTCTTGAGTGATCCAAAATCGCTGGACGAAACATTGGGCCGAGGGCGGCCCCTCACCGCGCACCAGCGCCTGCGCGCACTTCTCGTATTCAGGCTCCCATCGGGCAAGGAACCGGGCATACTGCCGGTTCAGTTCTCTCAAATCCCAACAGCGTTCAACCAGTTCTCGATCGTCGCCATTCGCCAGGCGCAGGCCGGAAAACAATTGAACGTAGTCGCGGACGCCGAGGTCGTCGAGCATCTGCTCCACATCGGTGCGGCGATCGTGCGCGGAAATCCACGTCCCTGGAGCGAGCCGCGCGTAGCCTAGCCACGTCAACCGCTTGCGCAGATCGTTACGGAGCTTGCGTTTGCTCTCCGGCAGAGAGTACGTCACCATGTGCCATTGGCCGGCCCAATCCGCCGTGCGCGGTTCGAAGATGCGCTGGCCGCCTTCAGCCAACAGCCGCTGGCCTCTGGAGGTGAGGCTGTAAAGGCTGCGCCGGCCATCGCGTTCGGGCTTGAGCCACCCTTTGCGCCTCATGCGCGAGAGGGTCGAGCGTGCGGCTCGTTCGCTCACACCGAGCAGATTCAGCAACTTGAGCAGGCTGGATGTCCAAGCACATCCGCCTCGCGGGCCGATGGTGTCGCCGAACAGGACGAATATGACGAATTGGGTTCGGACCGGCGGTCGTTTCGACATGTCTCAGTGTATCATCATATCGTCTGAAAAGTGAGACACGTTCAGTGTAGCACGGAATCCGGCTTTGTCAACTTAGTGATACTATTCACGAACCGAATTTCCTAAATTGCTCATCTGAGGATCCGCTCGATCTCTTCGGCGACGGAAGCGGATAATGGTTCGGGCCGATGCGACTCCATCAATGCGATCGTCTTGTCCCTCAATCTCTCACCCAGCCGCTGCGAGCCGCCGGCCCGCCACGGCTCGGCGCGCTGACGGTCGAACAACGTCGGTTGCCAGAACTCGCGGAAGTGCTCGAAGGTATGATCGTCGTCCAGATAATTGCCCCCCGGCCCGACACGATCGATGACTTCCAGCGCCAGCGACTCGCCATCCAGACCGAAGCCCGAAACAAAATGCCGCATCATCGCGATCACTTCGTCGGTGAAGACAATCATCTCCGGCGAGGTGGTCAACCCCGCTTCTAAATAGCCGATGTCGTGAACGAGGTTCGTCCCCGACAGCAGCGCGATCAGCACCGAGAGCGTGGCGTCGCTCGCGGCCTGCTCGTCCATCACTTGGCTGTCGGAGTGGCCGGCGTATCCCCACGTCGGCATTCGATAGAAGCGCCCCATCTCGGCGACTGCGACCCGCGCCAGTTGAAACTCCGGCGCGCCGTAAACGCTGATGGCCGTTTTCATATCGAGGTGATGCAGTCCTGTCCCGTAGACGAACGGCGCGCCGCGCCGTTTGAGTTGATGGATGACGAGACTGCTGAGGGCTTCGGCGTTGCCCAGCGCCAGCCCGCCGGCAAGCGTGACCGGCGCGGTGCCGCCCATCATCGGCGCGGGGGAGTGAACGACCGGCAGTGATTGCTCGGCCATGTACAGCAATTTCTCGGTTGCGGTCTGGCTGTGTTGCAGTGGCGTCGTCGGCTCGGAATAGAGCAGAAGAGTCGGGTGGCGGCGGAGTTGCACGAGCCCGCCCGCGACGGCGGCTGCCATCGCGACAATGGCTTCGCAGTCGGCACGGGTGTCAGCGACGAAGACGATTGGCTTGACAGTATTCTGGAGCATGATCGCGAACTGCCGGCGGTACACGTTCGCGCTGCCGAGGTCCGACGGGATGCCCATCGACATGACGAAGTTGATCTCGGACAGAACGTCGCACAAACGCACGCACGCCGCCACGTCCTCGGCGGTGAAATTGCGCGAGTTGCCAGTGCGTGGGTCGAGGTAGTGGAGGCAGTCCGAGCCGGTGCCCAGGCTGACGTTCTTCTCGGCCAAGCGAGCGGCGGCCTCATCACTCCCGCGCTTATGCAACGTGACACTCGACGGAACTTCCTTCAGCGCCCAGTCAACGAGCGTCCCCGGAATCTTGACGAGCTTGCCAGCGCCGACTTCCGCGCCGGCCTCGCGAAGCAGATTGAGCGCTTCTTCGTGAAAGACTCGCACGCCCGTCCGCCGCAGGATTTCGAGCGAGGCGTCGTGAACGATCTGGCACTGCTCGCGGGTGAGCATTTGCAGTTGAGGGAGGGCGAGAGAGTTCATCCGCTAATCCGCCATCGATCCGCCGACAGTTCCCCCTTTGACCACATCACACAGCAACGCTTTGTACACCGGAAATCCTGAAATCGGATCGCGATTATCCATGTCGGTCAGTTCATTGACGTTGCATCTCCGCCAGGCTTCGACGGCGTTGGGACTGCCGCCCCCCATGTTGGCTTCGATCACGCCGGGCACGATGTCTTCCGTCACGCGCGCCGTGAACGGCACGCGCCCGCGCCGGGTGACGACGAACACTTCGTCGCCGTCGGCAATGCCGCGCGCCGCCGCATCGCGCGGGTGGAGCGTCACCAACGGGCGGCTTTGCATTTTGAGCAGGCCGGGAATGTTGTGGTGCTGTGAGCGAAAGTCCGATTGAATGCGAGCGCCGGAGTTGAAAACGAGTGGAAAGTCTCTCGCGATCTCCGGCGCGGCCAGTGGCCCTTCGCGCGGATCGGTGTAGATGGGCAGAGCGTCGTAGCCGTATGACTTCAGCAGATTGGAAGTGATCTCGAACATGCCCGATGGTGTCTCAAAGCCCGGCTGTCCGTCACGGCGCAAAAGGCCGCGTTCCCATTTCCTGTAAACCATCTCAGTTTTCGGCAAAGTAACACCTGCGGGGTGTGCCCGTAGTGTCGCGACATCAACGCCGGTGTCCTTCAGGGCAAATTCCAGCAACTCCTGTTCGCTCTGTGGGTACAAACGGCCGTAGCCCAATCGTCGCGCCAATTCGGCGTAGATCAGATAATCGTTGCGAGCCTCGCCGCGCGGCGGGATGACGCGCCGGCGCAACTGAACGTGCGTGCCGTGCGTACGGTACGACTCGATCTCGAAACCCGTTGCCGCCGGGAGGACAATGTCGGCGAAGAGGGCGTCGCCGGTCATGAAGCGATCGACGACGATCAGAAAGTCGAGCGAGGCCAGACTCGTCCGCCACAGGTCGGGGTTCGGATACGCGGTGGTGAGCGACGAGCCGCCGATGAGCATTGCGCGTATCGGGTACGGCTTGCCGTCCAGTATCGCCCTCGGCAGTTCCATCGCGTGGGCTTCGTTGCGAAACAGGTGATAAAGCGGATACCTATCCTTGCCGATCGGGTCGGGCGAGAACGGCGGCGCGACGTGAGCGGTGTGCGCTTCGAAATCGGCCCCGCGCATTTTGAAGACTCTGCCCCCGGACACGTCGAGGTGGCCGG